>CAJFNE010000129.1 GCA_904393855.1 uncultured Oscillibacter sp.
CTGCCCCATTTGACCGCTCTGGAATTCCCCCATATGAAATTGGAGCTGGTGGACGGATTCGAACCCCCGACCTGCTGATTACAAATCAGCTGCTCTACCGGCTGAGCTACACCAGCAAGTCCCAACAGCAAGGTTTATCTTACCAGAGAGTGTCTGATTTGTCAACAAATTTTTTCTGCTTTTTTAGTTTTTCATGGAGGAGGAGTTTTATGCGTCACGCATGCCGCCGCAGGCGGCAAATTTTGATCCGCTGCACCCTGTGCGGGCGGGAGGTCCCGGCGGGCGGGGAGTACTGGGCCTGCAACGGCCATCGGGTCTGCGGTGACTGCCTGCCGGAGTTTGCCCGGCGGGAGTTGGCTCCCTACCGGGAGATTGCGGGAGAGGAGGCGCGGCAATGACCCTTTTGGAGATGTCCGCCCTGTATGCTGAGAGCGCGGACCGCATCCGTACTCGGATCGTCCAGCTGCGGGCGGCGGCCCGGGCGGAGATGGACCCGGAGGCCGCCCGGCGGCTGCGGCTGCGGGCGGAGGAGCTGCAGCCGCTGCTGCGGGAGACCCGGGAGCTGGCGGTGCTGACCGCCCGATACTATGATAGGAGCTATCACAAGCATGAGAAATACACCCTTTGACACCCGCAGCAGCGAGTGGATCGGCGACATGACCGTCTACCTCCGGGAGACCGGAGAGGACAACCATTTGCAGCTGGAGCGGCTGCGGCGCAATCTCCGCCAGGCCCGGGAGCTGGAATTGACGCCCCGCCAGCGGCAGGTGCTGGAGATGCACTATGACCGGCGGCTGTCCGTCACGGCCATCGCCGGGGAGCTGGGGGTTCACCCCTCCACCGTCTCCCGCACCCTGAAACGGGCCCGGGAACGGCTGCGTCGGTGCCTGCGCTACACTCTCTGAGAATTCTCGGGCGCGGCTGTAAATTTTTCTTGTAGTTTCCCAAAAATGTCGTATAATCAGCAATATGGGTCATCCTAATTTCGGATGGAGGGAACCGTTATGCTCTACAACACCCTGCATAACCGATGGCTGCGGCTGGTCATCGCCGTGATCGGAGAGCTGATCGCGGCACTTGGCATCAACCTGTTCATTGTGCCGCTGGGCCTGTACTCCGGCGGAACCCTGGGCGTCTGTCAGCTGATCCGAACCCTGCTGCAGACCTATCTCCATTTGGATTTTGGAAACTACGATATTGCCGGCATCCTCTACTTCCTCAGCAATGTACCCATCCTGATGGTCGGCTATAGGATTCTGGGGCGGGGCCTGGCTGTGCGGACTATCGTCTGCACGGTGGCCTACTCCCTGTTCTACAGCCTGATCCCCGTTCCCACCACGCTGATCGTGGACGACTACCTGACGGCCTGTCTCCTGGGCGGCATCCTGACCGGCGTGGGCTGCGGCATCGTGCTGACCTGCGGGTGCAGCAGCGGTGGCCTGGACGTGGTGGGCCTGTGCCTGAGCAAGCGGGGCAGCTCCTTTACCGTGGGGCGGTTCTCCCTGACCTTCAACGCCTTTCTCTACGCGGCCTGCCTGTTTCTCTTCAACGCGGAGACGGCCATCTACTCGGTGATCTACAACTTCATCACCACCACCGTGCTGGACCGGATGCACCAGCAAAACGTCACGGTGCAGGCGCTGATCTTCACCCGGGAGGATGAGCACACCCTGGGAAAATTCGTCATGGGACAGCTGGGCCGGGGCGTCACCTACTGGCAGGGCACCGGCGCCTATACCGGGGACGATCTCCACGTGTTGTGCGTGTGTCTTTCCAAGTATGAGATTGAGGAGCTGCTGCATGCCGTGCACAGCATCGATCCCCACGCGTTCCTGACGGTGCAGGAGGGGGTGCATGTCTACGGCAACTATCAGAGAAAGGTGGAGTGACGCCATGCGCGCAGCGGAGCCGGCGGCAGTGCTGGCCGGGACGCCGGTGGACACCCGGATGGGCGTCCAGGTGCTGGCGGAACACGGGCTGGAGGGCCGGGCCTTTCCCCTGGCGGAGGACCCCTGGCAGCAGACCGCCTTCCAGCTGTCGGCCCCGGCGGAGAAAACCGCCGCCGTCCGGTCCGTGCTGCTGCGGGCCCGGGAACAGGGCTGCCGGCGGGCTTTCGTCTACTGCAACTCCCTCTCCGCGGCGGTGGATTTTGCGCCCCTGGAGGCGGAGACGGGCATGCGGATCGTGACGCCCCTGCAGGTCTACCGGGCCCTGGCGCCCCGGCACCGGCGGCTGGGCCTCATCGCCGCCAACGCCCAGGGGCTGGCGGGGATCGAGCGGACGCTGTACGGCGCCAACCCCTCCCTGGAGCTGCTGGGCGCCTGCCTGCTGCCGGTGGTGGTGGACATTGAGTCCGGTGTGCCGCCGGCGGAGGTGGTGGAGCGGCACCGCCTGGGGGCGCTGGCGGAGTGGTTCCGCGCCTGCGGCGTGGAGGCCCTGGTGCTGGGCTGCACCCACTTTCCCTACTTCCAGGGGGCCCTGGCGGAGCGGACAAGCCTCCCCCTGATCGACCCGGCGGAGGAGATGGTCCGGCTGCTGACCGCCCCTACATAACATAACCAAACATAACCAAATCCGGGACCCGGCTGACGCCGGGTCCTGTTTGAATACAGGAGGTTCCCATGCGGAATGTGATTCTCTTTATCGCCATGAGCCTGGACGGCTATCTGGCGGACCGCCGGGGCGGCGTGGACTGGCTCCGGGGCCAGGACCCCGGCGCGGAGGACCCGGACTCCTACGCGCCGTTCTCCCAGCGGGTAGATACGGTGCTGATGGGGTGGAACACCTACCACCAGATCACCACGGAGCTGTCCCCGGAACATTGGGTCTATGACGGCATGACCAGCTACGTCTTCACCCACCGGGAGCTGCCCTCCACCGACGCGGTCCGCTTCACCAGCCAGGACCCCTGCGCCCTGGTGCGGACACTGCGGCAACGGCCGGGGCGGGATATCTGGGCCTGCGGCGGCGCGGACCTGATCGGCCAGCTGATGGCAGGGGACTGCATCGACCGCCTGGAAGTCTCCGTGATCCCCACCTGCCTGGCGGCGGGATCCCCCTCTTCCGCCCCACGGGCCGGGAGCTGCCCCTGCGGCTGCTGGAGACCCGGCAGGAAAACGGCATCGTGGAGCTGATCTACCAGCGCCGCCGCTGACCCCTCTCCATGGGCCTCGGGGCAGCGAAGGGAACGGCCGGACGTTCCCCTGTGACTCCTATTCTCAGTACCATGAGCAGGTCCCTCTGCTCATGGTATTTTTTGCTCCGCCGGCGGCTCTGGGAGCTCCGCTCCTTCCGCCCCTCAACCTGGTTCCACCTCCGCGGGGCAGTCCCGCCCGACGCCCTCGCATTTTTAAAATCAGAAATAAAAATACCATAAAAATAGGCTATATGTATTATAATGGTGGCATATTCACAACTTTTTAAAGGTTTTTTAAGGATTGGTTCAGCTTCCCGTGCTATCCTGATGACAGCAACTTTCCCAGGATGGGAAAGCACGGAAAGGATCGCGTGTTATGAACATGGAACGACAGGAACTGCAGACAGAGGTCTCCCCCGTTCTGGAACAGCCGCCGGAGGGCCCCTCCCGGCGGGACCGGCTGCGGAACGGGTGGAAGAAGCTCTGGAGGGGCAAACGGAAATGGCTGGCAATCCTGCTGGTCATCGCCATCGCGGGGGGCACGTTCCTCTGGCGGGGCCGGGGAGAGACCGCCGCCGCGGTGACGGAGTATCAGGAGGCATCGGTAGAGCGCCGCTCCATCACGAACTCCCTCTCCTCCAGCGGCACCCTGGAGCCGGCGGACTCCTACACCGTCAACACCCTGGTCTCCGGAGAGATCCTCACGGACACCTTTGAGAACGGCGACGAGGTAACGGAGGGTCAACTGCTCTATACCATTGATTCCTCCGACGCCTCCAGCAGCCAGACCCAGGCCCAGAACAGCTACTCCCAGGCCCAGAACAGCTATGAGCAGGCGGTGGCGGCCAAGTATCCCACCGCCGACATGAGCGGCACGGTGGCGGAAGTCTATGTGCAGAATGGCGAGAGCGTCTCCGCCGGGACGGAGCTGCTGCGGATCGTGGGGGACAACAAGATCTACATGACCTGCCTCTTCCCCTACGCCAGCTCCTCCGACTTCTACGTGGGGCAGACCGCCACCATCTACATCGGCGACTTTGAGGGGTATACCACCGGCACCGTCACGGCGGTGTCCTCCTCCACGGTGACCACCAGCACCGGACTCCAGGCGGTGTCCGTCCAGGTGGAGGCCACGAACCCCGGCCTGGCCACGGAGGACTACACCGCCACCGTCAACATCGGCGCCTACACCAGCTACGGCCAGACGGCCATCCACCTGGGCTCCTCCAGCACCGTGACGGCGGAGGTGGCCGGCAAGGTCAGCGGCCTGACGCTGCTGGCGGGCGACACGGTGTCCTACGGGGACCGGATCTGCACGATCACCGGCGACACCGCCGACAACGCCATTGAAAGCGCCCGGATCAGCCTGAGCAACGCCGCGACAAGCCTGGAGAACGCCCAGGAGAACCTGGAGGACTACTCCATCACCGCCCCCATCTCCGGCACCGTGGTCTCCAAGACCGCCAAGGCCGGGGACAATATCGAGGGCGGCTCCGACAGCACGCTCTGCGTCATCTACGATCTGAGCTATCTGGAGATGACCATGGACATCGACGAGCTGGACATCAGCCAGGTGGAGGTGGGCCAGGAGGTCCAGATCACCGTGGATGCCGTGGAGGGGCAGACCTACACCGGCGTGGTGACGGAGGTCTCCGTGGCGGGCACCACCTCCGGCGGCATCACCACCTACCCGGTCACCGTCCGCATTGACGAGACCGACGGCCTGCTGCCCGGCATGAACGTGGACGCGGAGATCGTGATCTCCTCCACGGAGGACGCCCTGGCCATCCCCAGCGCCGCCGTGAGCCGAGGCAACATGGTGCTGATCACGGCGGATTCCCCCAGCGCCGCCAACGCCTTAGATGAGGAGGCGCCGGAGGGCTATGTCTATGTGGAGGTGGAGACCGGCGTCAGCGACGACAGCTACATCAAAATTCTCTCCGGCCTGCAGGAGGGGGACACGGTGGCCTATCTCCAGACGGCCAGCTCCGGCAGCTCCGACAGCTCCATGATGATGGGCGGCGGCATGCCCAGCGGCGGCGGAGGCATGCCCCCCGGCGGCGGAGGCGGCGGCATGCCGGGAGGCGGCTTCTGATGGGCGCCCTGATCGAATTCCGGCAGGTGTGCAAGTACTACCAGATGGGCGACACCACCGTGAAGGCGGCGGACCACATCTCCTTCCAGATCCAGAAGGGGGAGTTCGTGGCCAT
>CAJFNE010000130.1 GCA_904393855.1 uncultured Oscillibacter sp.
GGAGGAGTGGCTTCTGGAAAACATTCAGGAAACGCCCGAGGAGCTGATCCGGTTTGCCGATCAGCTTTTGAAGGACCATGTTCGCGGCGCGGCCCTGCGCATGGCGGAAGCGCACCCGGCCACGGAGCAGACTTGCAAGGAGGAATCGTAACATGAAAATGCCGATCATCGCTTTGGGCCGCCAGTTCGGCAGCGGCGGCCGGGAAATCGGGAGACAGCTGGCAGAGAGCCTAAGTGTCAGGTGCTATGACCGGGAGCTGATCACACTGGCGGCTCAGAGGGCGGAGCTGCGGGAGGAATTATTCGCGGACAGAGAGGAAAAGGCTCCGAACCCGTGGCTCTTTACCGGCGTTTATGAGGGCGGCCCCCAGGTGCGGAGGGGACAGCCCGCGGAAAACATCCTGTTTGAGATGCAGAGCCAGGTGATTCTGGATCTTGCCCGGAAGGAGTCCTGCATCATCGTGGGCCGGTGTGCAGATGCCGTTCTCCGCACCGCCGGGATTCCGGTAATCAGTTTGTTCATCTGCGCTCCCTTTGGGGACCGGGTCAGACGCCGGATGGAGATCGAGGGCATCGGGCCAAAAGAGGCGGAGGAAGCCGTTCGGAAAATGGATAAACAGCGGAAGAAATACTACGATACCTATACCGGCCGGCACTGGGGCGCCCCGGAGAATTACGATTTCTGCATCAACAGTTCTGTGAGGGGAATTCCGGGAACGGCAGAGCAAATCATGATTTGGGTTCGGGCCGCTTGGTGACGGGAAGGGCGCGACTCTGCCTTATATATTGGACATGATGTTCTATATAGAACCCATATATAAAATGTAGCGGTATAAAAAAGAGATCGAGCCAAGGCCATACAGCCTTGGCTCGATCTCTTCGTTTACCGCAAAGACATCCCTTACCGCAAAGAGAAGTCATATCCGCGCGTTATGCCTTGTGTTGACGAAAAGGACGTGGACACCAGACACGGTCCCGCTCCTGAAACCAACCGCGAATCCAGCAAAGCTCCCACAAGCGGGCAGGCCGCATCCGCAAGGCGGCGAAGCCGCCAGCGGCTGCGCAGCGGATCGCGGTTGGAAACGAAGAAAAACACGCCCTGCAGCGAAAAAGCCCCAAGGCCTTTTCATCGCCTTAGGGCTTTTTCTAAGCTGGTGACCCGTCGGGGATTCGAACCCCGGACCCACTGCTTAAAAGGCAGTTGCTCTGCCGACTGAGCTAACGGATCATATATGGATTCAACGCCGCGTACGGCGGAGAGGTACTGGCTGGGACGGCTGGATTCGAACCAGCGGGTGAGGGAGTCAAAGTCCCTTGCCTTACCACTTGGCGACGCCCCAATCTTGGAAAAAAACAGGGGATCGGGGAGATCCCGATCCCCTGCTATGGTCTGGGGTGGGTGATGGGACTCGAACCCACAACACCTGGAACCACAATCCAGTGCTCTGCCAATTGAACTACACCCACCACATGGACGCGGAGTATCACGCTGACAAATCGTCCCATTCGAGAGCTGGTACGCCAGAAGGGACTCGAACCCCTGGCCTACTGCTTAGAAGGCAGTTGCTCTATCCAACTGAGCTACTGGCGCATATCGAAAGCGCTCCGGGAATTGAAATCCCACTGAATTCCTTGAATTCACTATGCGGGATTCCATATCCGACCGAGCTACTGGCGCATCATGGACCGCTTACCGGGATCGAACGTCCGCCAGACTGCCGGCTCAAATCATGTGGAGCAGGTGACGAGAATCGAACTCGCATCCCCAGCTTGGAAGGCTGGTGCCCTGACCATTGTGCTACACCTGCATGGGCCCTCCGGGGAAATTGTCAGCTTGGATATGATAGCACGAAACGCGCACCCTGTCAAGGGATTATTCCATTTTCCCCAGGATTTTTCTCAGCGGCACAGGGCAAGAAAGGCCGTGAAGAGGTCCCGTCCCACAGCTCCCTCCAGCCGCTCCGGGTGCCACTGGACCGCCCACACCGGCAGGGTCTGATGGCACAGTGCCTCCACCACGCCGTCAGCCGTCCACTGGACTGCCTCCAGCCCCGCCCCCAGCCGGTCCACCGCCTGGTGGTGGGCGCTGTTGACCACACAGGTCTCTCCGCACAGCCCCCGCAGGGGCGAGGGGGATGTCCGAATCCTGTGGAGCCGGTCCGCGCCGTTTTGGGCGGCATGGCCGGGGATGTCCTGGCACAGGGTTCCGCCGAAAAACACATTGACGGTCTGCAAGCCCCGGCAGATGCCCAGAACCGGCAATCGCCGGACCGTGAAAAGCTCCAGCAGCGCCAGCTCCGCCGCGTCCCGCTCCGGCTCCAGCCCCCGGGAGGCGGTGTTCTCCTGCCCGTACCGCCAGGGCTCCAGGTCCCCGCCGCCGGGCAGCAGCAGTCCGCCGCAGCCGGATGGACTGCCGCCGAAGCGTACTTCCCCGCCGGCCCGCTCCACCGCCCGGCGGTAGGTCCCATACCGCTCCGCATCGCCCCAGAGATATACGGTCATCTGCATCCCCTCCCGTCCATCCTATGCGGGGAGGATTGCCGGGGTGCCCTCTCTTTTTGCAGAATCCGCCGTTTGGGAATTGCTTTTTTCCCAAAAGTATGTATGATAGAGGAGAAATCAATTCCATGGAGGCGCTTATGCAGGAACCCACATTGGTGATCATGGCTGCCGGGATGGGCAGCCGCTTCGGCGGTCTCAAGCAGGTGACACCTGTGGATGAGGCCGGTCATCCCATCATTGACTTTTCCCTCTATGACGCCTGGCGGGCCGGCTTCCGCCGGGTGGTCTTCATCATCAAGCGGGAGCTGGAGGCAGAGTTCCGCCAGCGGGTGGGCCGCCAGGCGGAGGAGCACTTCCAGGTCTCCTATGTGTTCCAGGACCTGGACCGGCTGCCGGAGGGCTTCGCCGTGCCGGAGGGCCGCGAAAAGCCCTGGGGTACCGGCCACGCCGTGGCCTGCTGCCGGGGCGTGGTGGAGGGCCCCTTTGCCGTCATCAACGCCGACGACTTCTACGGTCCCTCCGCCTATACCGCGATTTACGATTTCCTGCGGACCAGCGCCGACCCCAGCCGCTACGCCATGGTGGGCTACCGGGTCCGCAACACGGTGACGGAGCACGGCTCCGTGTCCCGGGGCGTCTGTGAGGTGCGGGACGGCTTCCTCACCGGCGTCACGGAGCGGACGAAAATCTACAAGCGGGGCGATCACGCCGCCTACACGGAGGACGGGGAGACCTTTGTGGACCTCCCCGGCGACACCCTGGTGTCCATGAACCTCTGGGGCTTCTCCGCGGCGTTTTTGGACCAGCTGTGGGCCCGCTTCCCCGCTTTCCTGGCGGAGAATCTGCCCTCCAATCCCACAAAGTGCGAGTACTATCTGCCGGCGGTGGTGAACGCCCAGCTCTCCGACGGCAGCGCCGCCGTGCAGGTCCTCCCCTGCGAGGAGGCCTGGTACGGCGTCACCTACCGGGAGGACCTGGACACGGTGCGAACCGCCATCGCCCGCATGAAGCGGGAGGGCCTCTACCCCGACCAGCTGTGGACGTAACGGCGGATTCTCCCCTGTCAGAAAAACGAGCGCCTCCGCGGATACACCGCGGAGGCGCTTTGCAGCCTTTTTTCAGGTCCGCAGGATCAATCCCCGCCGGTGCATGGTGGGTGATCGCAGCTTGATGTTGGACACCAGCCCCATGGCCAAGTACAGCGTCAGGATGGAGGAGCCGCCGTAGCTGAAGAACGGCAGCGTTACCCCGATGGTGGGCATGACGAAGAGGCACATGCCGATGTTGATCACCGTCTGGTAGATCAGCATGGCCGCCACGCCCACGCAGACATAGCACTGGAAAGGCGTCTCGCTGTTCTTGGCCACCAGCAGCACCCGGATGATGATGGCCGCCAGCAGCGCGATCACCACCAGACAGCCGATGAGACCCAGCTCCTCCCCGCAGACGGCGAAGATCAGGTCCGTCCGCCGGGCGGGCAGGGACCCGGGGTAGCTGCTCTGGGTCTGGGTCCCCTGCATATACCCCTGGCCGAAAATTCCGCCGGAGCCGATGGCCAGCAGGCTCCGGCTCTGCTGCCAGCCGGTGTCCAGCGTATCATAGGAGTGGTCAAACAGCACCCGGAAGCGGTCCATCATGTAGGATGGGATCAGGTTCAGAAACCAGGCCACTGTAAAGGCGGCCCCGCCCCCCAGGAAGAGCAGCACGAACCACCGCAGAGCAAACCCCGCCACGAAAGCCGCGCACAGGAAAATGAAGAAAAAGGTCAGGGCATTGCCCATATCGTTGGAGATGATCACATACCAGCCCATCAGAGCCAGGGTATGCCCCGCCACCAGGAGAGCGGAGCGGAAAGACTTCAGGTCCCGCCGGTCCTCCCGCAGCCACGCCAGCTGCTTGGCCAGCAGCAGGGTGAAAGTGATCTTCACCACCTCCGCCGGACCGATCTGAAAGGGGATGCCGGGAATCCGCAGCCACGCCTGGTTGCCGGTGGTGTCCCCGCCCACGCCCAGGGGCGTGATCAGCAGGCCGATGAACACGATGTTGAAAGCGACGATCCACTTCCACTTCCGCATGATGATCTCCACATCCACCAGAGACATGAAGATGTAGCCGCAGATGCCCAGCACCAGGGCCACCCCCTGAACGCCCACATAGCGGATCATGCCCTCCGTCCCCAAATAGTGGGTGGCGCTGGCGATCAGCACCATGCCATACAGCGTGGCGGCGCAGCAGAGCCCCAGCAGCACCAGATCGGCCTGCTGGAAAAAGCCTGTCAGCATCCCTTTCAGTCGTGTCAACTGCCTGTCCTCCGTAACTCTCCTGTCCGCTTCCGCGGGAATTTCACGTATGGTCAGTATACCACAAGAAAAAAGGTGTGTAAACGCCGCATTTTTTTCTTAACACTTCGTTCAAAGTGTGGTAACATAGAGGAAGATGTGGAATCGGAGGCTGCTATGGACTATCTCACCCACAACGAAGCGGAGACGGAGGCCCTAGGCGCCCGTCTGGCCGCCGTCCTCTCTCCCGGCGCGGTGGTGGCCTACCGGGGCGGGCTGGGCATGGGCAAGACCGCCTTCACCCGGGGGCTGGCCCGGGGGCTGGGCTATCCCGGTCGGGTCACCAGTCCCACCTTCACCATCGTCAACGAGTACGAAGGGGGCCGCCTGCCTCTGTTCCACTTTGATATGTACCGCCTGGCGGATGCGGACGACCTCTTCGACATCGGCTGGGAGGAC
>CAJFNE010000131.1 GCA_904393855.1 uncultured Oscillibacter sp.
TTCCGGGCGACCACAGGTCGCCCCTACGCTCCCGCCCGGACGGGTGCATCTGCTAGGCCATCATCATGGCTGATGCCCCGTCCCATCGGACGGCTCCCCGCCGCGCTCCCGGCAGGCCAGTTCATCCAGGGACAACCCGTAGAAGTCTGCCAGTGCAATCAAAGTCGATAACCCTGGCTCCCGCTGTCCGCGCTCATAGGTCTGATAGGCCCGCCAGCTGATTCCAATTTTCTTCGCAAGCGCAACCTGACTGATCCCGGATTCTTTTCTCAAAGCCAGAAGATGTTCCGCAAACGTCATAGCGTCCTCTTTTTCTATTGACAAACACCATTGTGTCTGCTATGATTCAGTGTATAGAACACGATCGTGTTTGTCAATCCAAGATTGAAGGTGAAACCATGGACTATATCAAAATCCTGCTGGAGGCTCTGGAAGAGCAAATCTCCCCCTTTCTGGGGGAATCCTACTACCAGGCCCTGAGCCAGGAGAACACCGCCTCCCAGGCCCTGAGAGAAACCCTCAGCGAGGCGCAGCACAAGCTCTTCCTCGCCTATGAGGAGCATGGGAACGCCCGCTCCAGCATCTATCAGGAGATCCTCTCCCGTCAGGCGTTCCTCCTGGCCCGGGAGATCTACCGTTAAATTGCCTCGCCGTACAGCGCCCAGGTGTTGCTGCCGGTGATCTTCACATCGATGAATTGCCCGATCAGGGACGGGTCCCCCTGCAGCCGCACCAGGCGGTTGCCCTCGGTGCGGGAGGAGAGGGGGAAGTCCGCGTCGCCGCTCTCGCCGTCCACCAGCACCCGGACCGTCTTTCCGATATAGGCCGCGTGGAGCTGGGCCGACTTGGCGTTCTGGACCTCCAGGAGCCTATCGAACCACTTCTGCTTCTCCGCCCGGGGCACCAGGTCCGGCATCTCCGCCGCCCTCGTGCCGGGGCGGGGGGAGTAGATGAAGGTGAAGAGGGCGTCAAAGCCCACCTCCTCCACCAGGGACACCGTGTCCATGGCCTCCGCCTCCGTCTCGCCAGGGAAGCCGATGATGACGTCGGAGGTCACCACCAGCCCCGGCATGACGCTCCTGGCGTAGCGGATCAGGTCCAGGTACTGCGCCCGGGTGTAGCGGCGGTTCATCTCCCGCAGCACCCGGTCGTTGCCGGACTGGAAAGGGAGGTGCAGCTGCCGGGTCACGTGGCGGCTGGCGGCCATGGTGTCAAAGAGCTTCCGCGTGGCGTCCTTGGGGTGGCTGGACATGAACCGAATCCAGTAGTCCCCGGGGATCTGGTCGATGTCCGAGAGCAGATCCGCGAAGTCATAGCCCAGGTCCAGGTCGTTTCCATAGGAGTTCACGTTCTGGCCCAGCAAGGTGATGTCCCGATACCCGGCCTCCACCAGCTGCCGGACCTCCGAGAGCACCGCCTGGGGGTCCCGGCTCCGCTCCCGGCCCCGGACGTAGGGCACGATGCAGTAGGAGCAGAAGTTGTTGCAGCCGTACATGATGGAGACCCAGGCCTTCACGCCCCGCTCCCGCACCACGGGGATGCCCTCGGCGATGGTGCCGTGCTCGTCCTGGACGGAAAAGACCCGCTTATGGGTCTCGTACACCTGCCACAGGAGCTCCGGGAATTTCCACAGGGCGTGGGGGCCAAACACCAGGTCCACGTGGGGATAGGATTTCTTGATCCGCTCCGACACCCGGCTCTCCTGGGCCATGCAGCCGCACAGGCAGATCACCTGCTCCGAGTTCTCCTTTTTCGTGTGGGTCAGGATGCCCAGATTGCCGAACACCCGGTCCTCCGCGTGCTCCCGGACGGCGCAGGTGTTCAAAATCACCAGGTCCGCCTCTTTCGGATCCTCCGTGAAAGTGAAGCCGCTCTCCTCCAGCATGCCCATGAGCTTCTGGCCGTCGGCCACGTTCTGCTGGCAGCCGAACGTGTCCACACAGGCCACGGGGTGGGCCTGGCGGCCTGCGAACATCGCCTTGATCTTCTCCTCAAATCCCCGCTGGCGGTCCAGGTCCGCCGCCGGGATCAGCACATTCTCTCGTTCCAAACCGATTCCTCCGAAGCTGCTCATACTTTAACTAAAATAGCATATCATAAAAGGCTCGAAAGCACAAGGATAAAAACGGAAACCCCACAGGCAAAAAAACAGAGGGCAGCCGCAGCTGTCCTCTGTTTTTTGTTCCGGGCTCCGGATCAGGCCATCTGGTCCACCAGATGGGCGAACCACTTGGGGTCCGCGTTGTCCTCCGCCACCACGTGCACGCGCTTGCCCACCAGGGCCATCAGCCCCAGCAGGGACCGGGCGTCCAGCATCACGGTGTCGGTGCTCAGCCACACCTCATAGGGGGCCTCGCTGGCCAGCAGGTTAATCTTCTCCGCCTGAGCCGGCGTCTTAATCTCAATGGTCTTGTTCATGGTTTGTTCCTCCTTTTTGGATTCTTGGGCTTCCTGGAACGACCCACATTCTAGCAGAGGTGGACCTCTCCGTCAATGCTCACATTCCTCATAATTGTGTAAAGTAATCGATTTCTTTTTGTATAAAACCGCGAATCGTTCGACAAAACATGCGTCTACTTTTTCACAAAGCCAGGGCGTCCGCCTCCTGCGCCGCGGGGCGCCGCCGGGGCGGCGGCGCGTCCCGGCTGTCCGCACAGGGCGGACAGGTCCCGGGAACACCCCCAGGCAGCCGCCCGCCCCGCCGCTCTCGCCTGTTTACAGGTCCGGCGGCTTTTTGTTATAAAAATAACACAACGCCGGCGCACAAAATTGGATGTCTTGCACAAAACTTTCGTAAAAAGCTTGTTAAAAAACGGCATTGATTTTTAGATTCGCCTGTATTATAAAAGAAATAAGCAAACTGAATATCGGCCGTATGAAGGCAATCCGAAACATTCCGAGAGGAAGACCGACGCGGAAAGGTGGGGCATGAAGCGAGTGCCTCACAGAAACTGACAGGTAAAGCAAAGGGTTGTTGGACGGCACTTTGGAAAGACCACGTTTTGTGGCGCCAATGAGGCTATAACCAACTGGCAAAAAGACAGAGGAACTGCGCAAGCAGGCTTCCCCTGTCTTTTTTTATCTTCTCACAGGCGGACGCGTGCCAGCTCCGCCGGCGCGCGGCCAGCGCGCCTGATTCCCTCCTAACGGAGAGCCGCTGCAGAGGTTCTCCTGGCAATACCGGAATCGATATCATCGAGACATCAAGAACGTGTCAAGGAGGTTTGGGATGAGCGAAAAAAATACGGAAGCGCTGAGAAAGACAAAGCTGTCCACCATCGGTGTGGTCGCGCTGATCTTCTCCTTTGTGGCCGCCGGTGCCTTCGGCATCGAGGAGGCCATCTCCGCCAGCGGTCCGGGCGTCACATTGATCATGCTGCTGGTGTTCCCCTTCATCTGGGCCTTCCCCCTGAGCGAAATGGTGGGGGAGCTGGGGTCCATTCTCCCGTCGGAGGGCGGCATCTACTCCTGGGGCCGGGAGTCCTTCGGCGAATTCTGGGGCTGGCAGATCGGCCTCTGGTCGGCCCTGACCACCTGGATGTGCCAGGCCCAGTACTGCGCCCTGGTGGTGGGCTACGCCGCGAAATTCATCGATATGTCCCCCACCACGGAGTACCTGGCGAAGATCGCCATGGTGGTGATCTTCACCGTGATCAACATCATCGGCCTGGACTGGCTGGAGCGGCTGGAGACCGTCTTCACCGTCCTGGTGCTGGTGGCCTTCGGCGCGGTAACGGTCGTGGGCTTCCTGAACTGGAACTACAACCCCCTGGAGCCCCTGTTCAACCCGGAGGAGGGCCCGCTCCACTCCATCGGCGGCGGCATCGCCATCATCATCTGGATGTACATGGGCTATGAGTGCATGTCCAACATGGCGGGGGAGATGGAGAATCCCCAGATCATCCCCAAGGCCATGCGGATCTCCCAGCCGGTCATTGCCCTGACCTATATCCTGCCCACCCTGGCGGCTCTGGCGGCCATCGGCTCCTGGTCCTCCTGGTCCACGGAGTCCGGCGGCGGCGCCGTGGGCTACGCGGACGTGCTGATCCAGTACGTGGGCAACTGGGCGGGCGTGGCCTTCGTGCTGGTGGCGGTGATCTCCAACTGCTCCATCTTCTGCTCCTATATCGCCCACGGCTCCCGAGCCTTCTTCGTCATGGCGGACGACCACATGTTCCCCCTGCTGATGAAGAAGGTGGATAAGCGGGGCATCCCCACGGTGTCCATCATCCTGCTGGCCATCTTCACCATCATCACCTGCCAGTTCGACTTTACCACCCTGGTGATGGCCACCACGCCCATTCAGCTCTACATGTACCTGGCCATGATCTTCTGCGTGGTAAGACTGCGGAAGTACTATCCCACGGACCTGCGCAAGCGGATGGGCCTGACGGTGATGCCTGGCGGCACGGCGGGGCTGGTGGTGCTCTCCACCTGCGTCTTCGTGATCTGCATGTTCGCCATCTACGTCAACGGCACGGACTACTTCATCACCGGCTTCCTGGTGCTGCTGCTGGGCCTGGTGGGGTACGTGGTCTGCAAGTGGGTCTACAAGGGCCGGGTCCTGGACGATCCGGAGGCCTATCCCCTGAACCCTAAGACCAAGCTGGGTCTGGGCGACCTGATCGACATCGGCGTGTACATCTTCCTCTCCGGCGCCATGGCGCTGGGCGGCGCGATCTTCCTGTACTTCTACGAGAGAAGCTATGGCGAGGAGTACTACCTGGAGGAGTACGGCACCGGCTTCTTCAGCGATTTCTACGGCATGATCCAGGCCTGCTTCTGGCTGGGCATCGTCCTGCTGGTCATCGGCGCGGTGGTCTGGTTCATCGGCAAGCGGACCGAGGGCGCCCAAGTCAAGGAGCTGCAGGTCCGCCGGAGGGCGGACCTGGACCGCGACATCGCGGAGGTTCACGGGTGGACCGCGGAGCAGCTGTCCCAGCGGGACGCCTGATTCCCCGGAACTCCCCCGCGATTCCCTGAAAAACAATCCAAAAAAATAACACGATTAGGAGGAAACGAGATATGAAAAAGGTAATGGTATGCGGCTGCGGGGCCCAGGGGTCCACGATCTGCCGGCGGCTGGACGAGGAGCCGAATATTGAAGAGGTGGTCTGCGCGGACTACAACCTGGCGGCGGCGGAGGCCGTGTGCAAGCTGATGAAGAAGGGCACGCCCAAGCAGGTGAACGC
>CAJFNE010000132.1 GCA_904393855.1 uncultured Oscillibacter sp.
CACGCAAGTGCAGGTTCTGCGCCAAGCGATTTTTTCTCTTGGACCGTCCACGGCCCGTTCTCTTTTTGTCAAGAACAAAAAGAGAATGGGGGGTGGAATATCGCGGCCATCGCCGCATTCCCCGGGCGACCACAGGTCGCCCCTACACCCCCCGCCGCAGCGCGGCTCCCTCCCGAAAGGACATCAACATGTACCTCCATATTGGACAAAATGAAATCCTCCCCGACCACCGGATCATCGGCATCTTCGATCTGGACAAATGCAGCTACGGCAAACGGACCCGGGAGTATCTAGCGGCAGCGGAACAAGAGGGCGTGGTGCTGGATATCTCCGGCGACCTGCCCAAATCTTTCGTGGTGTGCGATCACCCCTATCACCGGCAGATCGTGTATTTGAGTCAGCTGAATCCCTCCACCCTGAAAAACCGGGCGGAGAGCAAGCAGCTGGAATTCTAGCGAGAAAAGCCCTGCGCGGCAGGCAGATCAGGGCAAGGAGAAACGGGCCGGAAAGGGCTCCGGCCCGGCTCTTCTTGCCTTGTCTCAGGAAATCGATCCTCTGAAAGGAGAACTTACATGGCAGACAATGAGATTTTGAAATCCACCGCGGTGGATGCCGAAAATGAGTATGACGCCTCTGAAATCCAGGTTTTAGAGGGGTTGGAGGCCGTGCGAAAGCGGCCGGGCATGTATATCGGCTCCACCTCCTCCTCCGGTCTCCATCACCTGGTCTATGAGATCGTGGACAACGCCATCGACGAGGCGCTGGCGGGCTACTGCACGGATATTCTGGTGCAGATCGACGAGGGCGATATCATCACCGTGGTGGACAACGGCCGCGGCATCCCCGTGGATATCCAGGCCCAGACCGGCAAGCCGGCTCTGGAGGTGGTGTACACCGTCCTTCACGCCGGCGGCAAGTTCGGCGGCGGGGGCTACAAGGTCTCCGGCGGCCTCCACGGCGTGGGCGCCAGCGTGGTGAACGCCCTCTCTGAGTGGCTGACGGTCCAGGTCCACCGGGACGGCAAGATTTATGAGATGAAGTTCTCCCGGGGCCATGTCACCCAGGAGATGACCGTGGTGGGTACCACGGACCGGACCGGCACCACCGTCACCTTTAAGCCGGACCCGGAGATGTTCGAGGAGACGGAGTACAGCTATGACATCCTCCACACCCGCATGCGGGAGGAGGCCTTCCTGAACGCCGGCCTCCGCATCCGCACCGTGGATAGACGTCCCGGCAAGGAGCAGGAGGACAACATGTGCTACGCCGGCGGCATCCGGGAGTTCGTCACCTGGCTGAACCGCAGCAAGGATGTTCTCCACAGCGATGTCATCTACATGTCCGGCGCCCGGGAGGACTCCGTGGCGGAGGTGGCCATGCAGTACAACGACGGCTACAACGAGACCATCCTCTCTTTCGCCAACAACGTCCACACGCCGGAGGGCGGCATGCACGAGGAGGGCTTCAAGCGGGCGCTGACCAACGTGCTCAACGCCTACGGCCGGAAGATCAAGCTGCTGAAGGACGACGAGAAGGTCTCCGGCGAGGACTGCCGGGAGGGCCTCACCTGCGTGATCTCCGTGAAGCTGACGGACGCCCAGTTCGAGGGCCAGACCAAGGCCAAGCTGGGCAACAGCGAGATGCGGACCCTGGTGAACAACATTGTCTCGGAGAAGCTGGAGATCTTCCTGGAGGAGAATCCCCAGGTGGGCCGGATGATCCTGGACAAGGCCCTCACCGCCTCCCGGGCCCGGGAGGCCGCCAAGAAAGCCCGGGAATCCATCCGCCGCAAGACGGCCCTGGGCGGGGCCGCCATGCCGGACAAGCTGCGGGACTGCAACGAGAATAACCCGGAGCTGACGGAGCTCTATATCGTCGAGGGCGACTCCGCAGGGGGTTCCGCCACCCAGGGGCGGGACTCCCGGTTCCAGGCCATCCTCCCCTTGTGGGGCAAGATGCTGAACGTGGAGAAGGCCCGGGCGGACAAGGTCTATGGCAACGACAAGCTCCAGCCGGTGATCACCGCCCTGGGGGCCGGCATCGGGGACGAGTTTGACCTGAACAAGCTTCGGTATCACAAGGTCATCATCATGGCGGATGCCGACGTGGACGGAGCCCACATCCGCACGCTGCTGCTGACGTTCTTTTTCCGCTTCATGCGGCCGCTGATCGAGCACGGGTATGTGTACTCCGCCGTGCCGCCCCTGTACAAGCTCACCCGGGGCAAGGTGACGCGGGTGGCCTTCTCCGACGAGGAGCGGGATCGGGTCTCCGCGGAGCTGCGGGGGGACAACCCCAGCGCCAAGGTGCTTATCAACCGCTACAAGGGCCTGGGCGAGATGGACTTCCACGAGCTGTGGGAGACCACCATGGACCCGGCCACCCGCACTCTGCGCCGCATCACCCTGGACGACGCCGTGGCCGCCGACGAGACTTTCACCGTCCTGATGGGCGAGAAGGTGGAGCCACGAAAGGAGTTCATTGAGAAGAACGCCAAGTACGCGGTCAACCTGGACTATTAACGGAGATAAGAGATAAAAGTAAAAAGATAAGAGATATTTGATCCGCACAAGAGTATCTTTTATCTCATATCTCTTCACTTTTATCTGATGGATTCAGAAGGAGACAACACCCATGTCTAAAAAACCCCAATACGATCCTGAGGAGATCCGGTATCCCGATCAGAAGATCGTGGAGTCGCCGCTGGTCCCCGAGATGGAACAATCCTATATCGAGTACGCCATGAGCGTCATCGTGGGCCGGGCCCTGCCGGATGTGCGGGACGGCCTGAAGCCCGTTCACCGCCGGATTCTGTACTCCATGTACGAGAGCGGTCTGACCCACGACAAGCCCTTCAAGAAGTCCGCCACCTGTGTGGGCGATGTGCTGGGTAAGTATCACCCCCATGGCGACGCCAGCGTGTATGATGCCCTGGTCCGTCTGGCCCAGGACTTCTCCATGCGCTATCCGCTGGTGGAGGGACACGGCAACTTCGGCTCCGTGGACGGCGATCCCCCGGCGGCCTACCGGTACACGGAGGCCCGTCTGGCTCGCCTGTCCGACGAAATGCTGCGGGACATCGAGAAAGAGACTGTGGACTGGGACCCCAACTATGACGAGTCCACGCAGGAGCCCAAGGTGCTCCCCTCCCGGTTCCCCAACCTGCTGGTGAATGGCTCCAGCGGCATTGCCGTGGGTATGGCCACCAACATTCCGCCCCACAACATGCGGGAGGTCATTGACGCCTGCATCTGCGTGCTGGACAACCCGGAGGCCCAGCTCAGTGACCTGATGCAGTATATCAAGGGGCCGGACTTCCCCACCCGGGGCATCATCATGGGCCGGTCCGGCATCCGGGCGGCCTACGCCACCGGCCGTGGCCGGGTGGTGATGCGGGCCCGCCACGAATTCGAGGAGTTCGGAAATGGCCGCACCCGCATCATCATCACGGAGATCCCCTATCAGGTGAACAAGCGCCAGCTGATCAAGAGCATGGCGGACCAGGTGGAGGACAAGCGGCTGGAGGGCATCAGCGACATCCGGGACGAGACGGATCGCAACGGTATGCGGATCGTGATCGAGCTGAAGCGGGACGCCAATCCGCAGGTGGTGCTGAACCGCCTGTTCGCCCAGACCCAGCTGCAGACCACCTTTGCCATCAACATGCTGGCCCTGGTGGAGGTGAACGGGAAGCTGCAGCCCCGGATCCTCTCCCTGCGGCACATCATCGACGAGTACCTCTCCTTCCAGGAGGAGATCATCGTCCGGCGGACGCGGTACGACCTGCGGAAGGCACAGGAGCGGGCTCATCTGCTGGAGGGCCTGCTGATCGCCCAGGACCACATCGACGAGGTCATCAAGATCATCCGCTCCAGCTACGACAACGCCAAGGAGAACCTGATGGCCCGGTTCGGGCTGGACGACGTCCAGGCCCAGGCCATCTGCGACATGCGGCTCATTGCCCTCCAGGGCCTGAACCGGGAGAAGCTGGAGGCTGAATACAAGGAGCTGGAGGAGAAGATTGCCTGGTACAACCAGGTCCTCTCCGACGATTCACTGGTCCGCAAGATCCTGAAAGAGGAGCTGCAGGCCGTCTCCGAGAAGTTCGGCGACGACCGGGTGACGGAGATCCAGGATGTGGAGGACGAGATCGACATTGAGGACTTGATCGAGGAGGAGGAGTGCGTCTTCACCCTGACCCAGGCGGGCTATATCAAGCGGACGCCGGTCAGCGAGTACGCCGCCCAGTCCAAGGGCGGCATGGGGAAGAAAGGCATCACCACCCGGGAGGAGGACAGCGTGGCGGAGGTATTCACCGCCTCCACCCACGACTACATCCTCTTCTTCACAGACACCGGCAAGGTCTACCGGAAGAAAGGCTATCAGATTCCCGAGTCCGGCAAGGCCGCCAAGGGGACCAACATCGTCAACATCCTGCAGGTGGAGCAGGGGGAGTGCATCCAGGCCATGATTCATACCCGCTCCATCGAGGATGATGGCCGCTATCTGGTGATGGTGACCCAGAACGGCACGGTGAAGCGCCTGCCGGCCAATGCCCTGAAGAATCTGCGGAACAACGGCATCCGGGCGCTGCGGATGGAGGAGGGCGACCAGTTGATCTCCGTCCGGGAGACTGACGGCAGCCAGAAGATCCTGATCGCCACCCACGACGGCCAGGCCATCTGCTTTGACGAAAACGACGTGCGGCCCATGGGCCGGGACGCCGTGGGCGTTCGGGGCATCAAGCTCCGGGAGGGCGACTACGTGGTGGGCGCCGCCAGGGCCAAGCCCCAGCATGACGTCCTGTCCATTACGGAAAAGGGCTACGGCAAGCGGACGCCGGTGGAGGAGTACCGGATCACCAACCGGGGCGGCATCGGCATCAAGAACTATCAGATCACGGAGAAGACCGGCCCCGTGGTGGGCATCAAGGTGGTGGACGGCAGCGAGGATCTGCTCTTGGTGACCCAGGCGGGCATCCTGATCCGCACGCCGGTGGAGAGCATCAAGGAGACCGCCAGCCGGGCGGCCCAGGGCGTGATTGTCATGCGGTTCAAGGAGGAGGGGGATCGGGTGATCTCCCTGGCTCTGACGGAGCATGAGGAAGAAGAGGAGACCGCCGAAGGCGGAGAGGGTTAAAGTGCGTCCGGATCGGACGGAGGATGCCGGGTTGCCGGCGACAATGCGCCCCC
>CAJFNE010000133.1:0-3366 GCA_904393855.1 uncultured Oscillibacter sp.
CTGGCGGACGGCGCCCTGCGGGACGCCCTCAGCCTGCTGGACCAGTGCGCCGCCGTGGGCGGCACCGTGAACAGCGCCGCCGTGCTGGAGGTGCTGGGCCTGGCGGGCAATCTGCAGACGGCGGAGCTGCTGGAGAAGATCCTGCGGCGGGACGCCCAGGGGGCGCTGGTGCAGCTCCATGAGCTCTACGCCGGCGGCAAGGATGTGGGCGCGGTGCTGGGGGAGCTGAGTACCCTGGTGCGGGACCTGCTGCTGCGGCGGACGGCCCCGGAGGGCTCCGCGTCGCTGCTCTCCGGCGGATATGACACCGCCACGTTGGACCGGCTGGGAAAGGACGTGCCCGCCAGCCGGCTGCTGTACCTGGCTACGACCCTGCAAAAAACCACGGCAGATCTCTATTATAGTACGAATCGCCGCACGGACGCGGAGCTGTGCCTGCTGCGGCTGTGCGACGAGAGCCTCTCCGGGGACCTGACGGCACTGGCGAGCCGCGTCCAGCGGCTGGAGGAGGCCGTGGCCCGGGGCCAGGTGATCCGGGCCGCGGTGGAGCAGAGCACCGCCCCGGCGGAGAAAAAGCCTGCCCGACAGGCCGCAAAGCCCGCCGCCCCCGCGGCGGAGGACGCGCCCCCCTGGGATGAGCCATCCTTGCCGGACGAGCCGTCCCCGCTGGACGAGCCGTCCCTGCCGGAGGAACCTCCTCTCCCGGAGGAACCTCCTCTCCCGGAGGAGCCGGGAGAGCGGGTCTATGATGTTCCGGAGGAACCGGAGCCGCGGCCCCAGGCCGCCGCGCCGACAGCGCCGCATCAGACCACCGGACCGGAGACGCCCCAGCCTGTTCAGGCAGGCGGCGCGGGCTGGTGGCGGGCCCTGGCGGAGAGCTGCAAGGGCCGTCTGCCCCCCATGTACCGGGTGTTTTTGGACATGTGCACCGGCGTTCTGGAGGGGGATCAGCTGACGGTCTACGCCCCTGACGACATCACCCTGGGCCGGCTGGACAACGACCGGGTCCGGGGGGCCCTCGCGGAGGAGGCGGCGAAAGCCTCCGGCACGGCGGTGCGGCTGCTGCTGCGGATCGGCACGCCGCCCCAGGCATCGCCTCAGGAGAATTTGAAGAACCTGCTGAAATTCGGCAGTCAGTTTGACAATATTGAGATCAAGTAAAGGAGCTTACGAGTATGGGATACAGTGCGCGCCGTGGATTCACCAACGGCAAGATTTCCGGCGCTCAGCGCCAGGCGGAGCTGCAGCAGAAGATCGCGGAGATGCAGGCCCAGATGAACGCCGCCCAGGAGACCGTGGAGGCCACGGAGTTCACCGCCACCGCCGGCGGCGGCGCGGTGGAGGCCAAGGTCAACGGCAAGAAGGAGGTCCTCTCCATCGCCATCCAGAAGGACGTGGTGGACCCGGAGGACGTAGAGATGCTCCAGGACCTGGTGGTGTCCGCCGTGAACGAGGCTCTGCGCCAGGCCGGCGAGGCTATGGACAAGAGCATGGAGGGCATCACGGGGGGCATGAATCTTAGCTCCTTCGGACTCTGATTCGAGGGGGAGCGGGCTCCCCCCTTAGACCCCCCACCACCAGTCTGCGGACTGGTGAACGCGCCCAGGGCGCTTGGGTCAAATCATTTTCGCCACGTACACGCCGCGGCGAAAATGATTTCAATTTCTTCTTCCGCTGAAGGCGGAAGAACTGGGGAAAACCGGAGGTTTTCCCCTAGCCCCTTTTCCGGGGACAATACGATCAAAAAAGGCGGAGCTTTGGCTCCGCTTTTTTGGAAGTGGGAGATCGAAAGATGATGAAACGTGTATTGGCAGTGGCGTTGACATGTTTTCTCCTGGCGGGCTGCGGGCCGGTGCGGACGGAGCCGCTGGACCAGGAGATGGCCCAGGCGGACGCGCCGGAGATCGCCTATGTGCCCCTGGACGACCGGCCCGACAATGTGGAGCGGGTGGTGTATCTGGCGGAGTCCCTGGGCTATGCCCTGGCCATGCCGGAGGCGGACAACTACCGCACGGCGCTGGACGGACAGCCCCTCAATGAAAACGGTACCCAGTTCGGGGATCGGGGGGCGCTGTTCCGCTGGGTGCTGGACCAGGAGGCGGCGGGCTGCGACCGCTATGTCCTGTCCCTGGACCAGCTGCTCTCCGGCGGGCTGGTGAACTCCCGGGCCATGGCAAACCATGAGGACATCACCCTGCCGGGAGGCGAGGCGGGGGAGATGGCCTCCGTTCACTCGGAGTATGAGCTGCTGGGCATCCTGCTCTCCACCCTGGCGGAGGACCCGGAGAATGAGGTGTGGCTGCTGGACAGCGTCATGCGGCTGGCCCCCACCGTGGGCTACCAGGGGGGGACCCTGGAGGCGTACAACGCTCTGCGCTCCTACGGCGCGGAGCCCCGGCCCGAGCTCACTGGCGAGGCCCTGACCCTGGACGGTGTGGAGGAGAGCTACCGCCTGGGGGCGGACGGGCAGGAGCTGCCCCTCGGCGACTACGGCCTGACGGAGGAGCAGGCGGTGGAGTACCTCTCCGCCCGGGGCCGGAAGCTGGAGCTGTCCCACACGGTGATGGAGCAGGTGACGGGCCTGGAGGTGGACAATATCCACGTGCTGATCGGCATCGACGACTCCTCCGAGGAGAACAGCATCCAGAAAAACGAGATCGCTTACCTGCGGAGCCTTTTACGGGAGGGGGATGCGCTGCTCTCCGGCGTGGACGACCTGGCCTTCAAGGCGGTGACGAAGCTGTATCTGGCCGAGTGCGGCTGGGAGGGGGCGACCGCGTACGTCCGCTACCACGGGGGCACCGCCCATCAGCCCGCCTGCGAGTATGACTACAAGCCCCTGGCGGAGATCGTGTCGGAACACATGGCCTTCTTTGGACTCACGGAGGCGCCGGAGGGGGAGGACCACGACCTGGAGATCCTGGTCCTCACGCAACCGCTGGAGGAGGATCAGCGGGAGATCTACTGCCAGAATCTGATTACCATGCTCCAGGACGCGCGGGAGCGCCAGTGTCCGGTGATCCTGATCGACGCCAGCAACGGAACCTACGGCACCCAATTCCACGAGATGCTGACGGAGCAGGTGGAGCTGGGCCGCCTTCTCAGCTACGCCGGGTTCCTGGACATGGCCATCGTCACCGGTACGGCCCTCTCCCACGGCGTGGTCCGGTACGCCTTCCTCCAGTATGGGGAGCAGACGGAGGCCACGGAGCGGGCCTTTGCCCGGACCCTGGCGGACAGCGTGATCAAGGACTTCTGCTACAAGCACATCGTACGCAACGACATCCTGAGCTTCGTCCGAAACGACCTCCAGGGCAACGCCGACAACTTCTGGGACCCGGACATCGACCGGGAGGCCATCCTGGA
>CAJFNE010000133.1:3407-8563 GCA_904393855.1 uncultured Oscillibacter sp.
CCTGGCCCCCAACTACGCGGAGCGGGGCTGGGGGGGCATCGCCCTGGAGAACTATCGCTTCCCCTGGGATCGGGCCTTTGAGATCGGCATGGACATCCGACTGGGGGAGTTTACCGAACCCCATGAGCAGATATTAGGGGTGTACTACCAATGAAACTGGAAACCATCACTGCGAACGGACAGACCGTGGCGGTTCTGACCGGCGCGGTGCCCGCCGTCACAGAGGTGCAGTCGGCACTGGATGTCATGATGGCGGCGAAGTACGAGGCGGGCAGTCAGCTGCTGGCCATCGAGAAAACGGCCCTGCCGGAGGAATTCTTCATCCTCAGCACGGGCCTTGCGGGGGAGATCCTGCAGAAGTTCACCAACTACGGCGTGAAGTGCGCCATCTACGGGGATTTCAGCGGCTACACCAGCAAGCCCCTCCGGGATTTCATCCGGGAGAGCAACCGGGGAAGCGGTGTGTTTTTTGCCGCGGACCGCGCGGAGGCGGTGGAACGGCTGACGGGCGGGACCGCCCGCGCATAAGCCGCCCGACCTCTGGCACATACTACCTCCGATTACGGAGGTGGCATATGGATCAACTTTCGAGCAACTACCTGGAAAACGTGACCTGGTTCAACGAGACGCTGGGCGTGGGCCGCAGCTGCGATATTGTCAGCCGGGATTACATGATCGGCGGGCGGCGGGCCCGGATCTGGGTCATCGACGGATTCGGCATGGACGGGACCCTGGAGCGAATGGGCGCCTTCTGGCTGCGGCTGGAGCCGGAGCAGGTGGAGAACCTGACGGAGATGCAGGATTTCGCGGACCGCTTCATCACGTTTGGAGAGACGAACGTCAGTTTTCAGACCGGCGAGATCGTGACCGCCGTGCTGCTGGGCAAGACCCTGCTCCTCATGGAGGGCCTTGCCGGCGGCGCGTTGATGGACGCCAAGGAGTACCCGGCCCGGGGCGTGGGGGAGCCGCCGGACGGCAAGGTCCTGCGGGGTTCCCACGACGGCTTCGTGGAGGCGGCGGTGCCCAACATGGCCCTGCTGCGCCGCCGCATCCGGGACCCCCACCTGACCATGGAGGGACACCAGGTGGGCAGCCGCTCCCACACGGACGCGGTGCTTTGCTACCTGGACGACAAGGTGGACCGGGAGCTGCTCTCAGAGCTGCGGGAGAAGCTGGCGCGGGTGGATGTGAACTCCCTCTCCATGGCCCAGGAGAGCTTAGCGGAGGCCATCCGGCCCAAGCAGTGGTACAACCCCTTCCCCAAGGTCCGCTACACGGAGCGGCCTGACGCGGCCGCCGCCAGCATCCTGGAGGGGAACATCGTGGTGCTGGTGGACAACTCTCCCTCGGTCATGATCCTGCCCACCACTTTTTTTGACTTCACTCAGGAGGCCAACGAGTTCTATTTCCCGCCCCTGATCGGCAGCTATCTGCGGATTCTGCGGATCATCGTGTTCTTGATCTCCCTGTTCATCACCCCGGCCTGGTATCTGATGGTCAGCGAGGAGGGGCGGCTGCCGGACGCGCTGAACTTCCTGGCCTCCCCGGAGCCGGCGTCTCTGGGGCTTCTCTGGCAGCTGCTGGTGGTGGAGTTTTTGATCGACGTTTTGAAGCTGGCGTCCCTGAACACGCCGGACTCCCTCTCCAACTCTTTTTCCATGCTGGGGGCGCTGATCCTGGGGGACTTCGCCGTTCAGGCCGGGTGGCTGGGGCCGGAGGTGCTGGTGTATATGGCCTTCGTGTCCGTGGCCGGCTTCGCCCAGCCCAGCTATGAGATGGGCTATGCCTTCAAGCTGCTGCGGGTGGTCCTGCTGCTGCTGACGGCGGCCTTTGACGTGTGGGGCTTCGTGCTGGGCTCTCTGGGCATCCTGGTGCTGCTGGCCACGACGAAGCCCCTGGTGGGCAAGGGCTATCTCTACCCGCTGCTCCCATTCAACGGCAGGGCCCTGTGGCGGCTGATCGCCCGGGAACCCATCAGCCGGGACAACACGTGAAAGAGCGGCCGGAGCGTGATCGCTCCGGCCGCTCTTGCGGAAATCACCCGCAGGGGATGAGGAACGCCTGGAATCCAGCCGGATTCCAGGCGTTCCAACTCACTCCTCGATGCTGATGGCGCTGACGGGGCAGCTGTCCCGGGCCTCCTGGACCTGGGGCAGCAGCTCCTCGCCGAACTCACTGCCCTGGGCCACGCCGCTGTCCAGGTTGAAAACCTCCGGGCAGGCGCCGGCACACAGGCCGCAGCTGATGCAGCTTTCATTAACGGTTGCTTTCATGATGGATTCCTCCCATGTTCAGTCTAAGATATTTCCATCCCGGCCCAGTGTCACCACCTGCCAGGGGATGAACTTGCCGCTCTGCCGCAGGGCGGTCTCCGCCGCCCGCTGGAGTCCGCCGCAGCAGGGGACCTCCATGCGGACAATGGTGACCTCCCGAATGTCGTTGCGGCGGAGAATCTCCGTGAGCTTTTCCGCGTAGTCGCCCTCGTCCAGCTTGGGGCAGCCGATCAGGGTGATGCGGCCCCGCATGAACCGCTCGTGGAAGTCCGCACGGGAGAAGGCGGTGCAGTCCGCCGCGATCAGCAGCTTGGCGCCCTGGTAGAAGGGGGCCTCCACCGGCAGCAGCTTGATCTGGATGGGCCACTGGCCCAGCCGGGAGATGGGGCCCGCGGAGGCCGGGGCTGCGGGGGCCGCGTCCGGGTGCATGGCCCGGGCCATACTGCCGGGACAGCCGGCGGGAGCGGCCTTGGGGGCGGAGTTTTTCTGGGCGTTCGCCTTGTTCGCCTGTACGGCGGCTTCATCGTAGGCGGCGGCCTCCCGCTCCACGAAGGTGATGGCCCCGGTGGGGCAGGTGGGCAGGCAGTCCCCCAGGCCGTCGCAGTAGTCGTCCCGCAGGAGCGTTGCCTTGCCGCCCACCATGCCGATGGCGCCCTCGTGGCAGGCCGCGGCGCAGGCGCCGCAGCCGTTGCACTTCTCCTGATCGATCTCGATGATTCTCCGTACCATAGTGTGTCTCCTTTTCTGGGTTTCAACCCCTTGTTTTTCTGGGAACAGTATCGTACAATGGATTGCAAAAGTCAGTTGTGATTCCAACAAAATCAATTTTTTTCGGATTCCGCTGCGGCAGGGAAACCGCAGGGGAGTCTGTTTGCAACGCCTGCTGTGGGGCGGGGAGGAGGAGATAGCCGTGCGGACGCGGGCGCCGGATTATTACGAATCGTTTCAATGCTGGGCGGGAGCATGCCCCCACAGCTGCTGCATCGGCTGGGAGGTGGTCGTCGACGAGGACACCGCCCTGCGCTATGCTCAGGAGACGGGGCCCCTGGGGGAGCGGCTGCGGGCGGCACTCCAGCGGGACGAGGAGGGGGACCTGTGCTTCCCCTTACGGGGCGGGCGCTGCCCTTTCCTGGATGGGGAAAACCTGTGCGAGATCCACCGGGAGCTGGGGGAGGCGGCCACCAGCGCCACCTGCCGGGAGCATCCCCGCTTCACCGAGGAGTACGGCCCTTTTCGGGAAATCAGCCTGGCGGCCTCCTGTCCGGCGGCCAACGCCCTGCTGTTGGGCAGCCGGGAGCCCTTGACGTTCCAGGAGTGGGAGACGCCGGAGGCCGCGGAGACCGGAGATCCCTGGCTGGAGCCCCTGCTGGCGGTGAGGACGCGGATGCTGGCGCTGCTGGAGGATCGGACCCGGCCGCTTCGGCGGCGCTTGGATGCGATCCTGGCGCTGGCACAGGCGGCCCAGCCGCTGCTGGACAGGGACCGGGGAGAGCTGCTGCCGGACCTGGCCGCGGAGTGGCGTCCGGCGGTGGAGTCCGTGCCGCCGGGGCCGGGGCTGTTTCCGGCGGCCCAGCGGTTCCTGACGGAACTGGAGTGTCTGGAGCCGGACTGGCGGGCGCTGCTGCATCAGTCGGAGGCCGCCGCACCGGTGCCAACGGACGAGGCACCGCTGGAGCGGATCGCCGCCTACTTTCTGTTCCGCCAGATCCTGAAAACGGTGAACGACGGGGACCTGCTGTCCCGGACGGCGCTGTGCGTGTTTGCCGTCCTGACAGTGGAGCGGATCAGCGCCATATGCGGCCTGCCGGAGGCTTTGCGCCGCTTCAGCCGGGAGGTGGAGCACGACTCGGACAACCTGGAGGACCTGCGGGCTTTCCTGTGGGAGGAGGGCGTGCTGGACCGCATCCGGCGGGAGCTGGCGCAGTGATTGGAGTGCCTTTGTGCGAGTTGCTCTTCTGACGACTGATTTTTTGTGAAAATCATAAAAAATACACAAAGGCACTTGACTTTTTGATGGAGATATTGTATGTTATAGACACAGAAGGGAGTGAGTCCAATGGGCTAGTTAGCTCAGAGAACCACGAAATCTGAATCTTAGCATCGTTCGGAATGAGTCCTTTTCCATCGGCAAATCTCAGGCAATTTCCCAAATACGAAACGCATCTCACGATGATGAGCCACACGAGAGCAGTCCTGAGCAGACGTCTGCGTGTCCCGCGATTTTATGGATTGGCAAATTCTGAGACCAGCATGATTCCAAAAGACCCAAGCATCCGAGCGGTACCAAAGAAAGCACGAGGTATGGTCCATTGTACGATGTAAGCAATTGGTAGCCCCCCATTCGCGACGGACGAATGGGGGGTTGTGCTTTTTCTATGGGGCCTTGCCTTTATAAAAAGAGTCCGCCCAGCAAAACACGCCCAGGATTGCTTCCTGGGCGTGTTCTGCCGTTGAGAGGGAGTTTATTGATGGTCCACAGAGGACATATAGCGGATCAGCTCCACCATCTTGTTGGAATAGCCGCACTCGTTGTCGTACCAGGAGACGACCTTCACGAATGTGTCGGTCAGGGCGATGCCGGCGTCGGCATCGAAGATGGAGGTGCGGGGGTCGCCCAGGAAGTCGGAGGACACCACGGGCTCGTCGGTGTAGCCCAGCACGCCCTTCAGCTCGCCCTCGGAGGCGTCCTTCATGGCCTGGCAGATCTCCTCATAGGTGGCGGGCTTAGCCAGCTTGGCGGTCAGATCCACCACGGACACGTCCAGGGTGGGGACGCGCATGCTCATGCCGGTCAGCTTGCCGTTCAGCTCGGGGATGACCTTGCCCACGGCCTTGGCGGCGCCGGTGGAGGAGGGGATGATGTTGCCGGTGGCGGCGCGGCCG
>CAJFNE010000134.1 GCA_904393855.1 uncultured Oscillibacter sp.
CGCATCCGGTGGGCGATGATGAGGACGGTCTTATCCCGTACCAGCCGGGAGATGGCCTCCTGCACGGCGGTCTCGTTCTCCACGTCCAGGGAGGCGGTGGCCTCGTCCAGCAAAATCACCGGCGCGTCCTTCAGCAGGGCCCGGGCAATGGAGATCCGCTGCCGCTCCCCGCCGGAGAGGGTGGAGCCGTTCTCTCCCACCACCGTCTGGTAGCCGTCGGGCAGCTCCCGGACGAACTCGTCACACCGGGCGGCCCGGGCGGCGGCGTAGACCTCCTCATCGGTGGCCCCCCGGCGGCCCAGACGGATGTTCTCCAGGATCGTGTCCCGGAACAGCACCACGTCCTGGAACACGAAAGAGTAGTGCCGCAGCAGCGTTTCCGGGTCCACGGCTGAGATGTCGATGCCGCCCAGGGTGATCTTTCCGCCCTGGATGTCCCAGAACCTGGCCGCCAGTTTACAGGCGGTGGACTTGCCGCCCCCGGAGGGGCCCACCAGGGCCGTCACCTGGCCCTGCCTGGCGGTGAAGGACACGTCCTCCAGCACGTCCTCCCCCTCCCGGTAGGCGAACTTCACGTGGTCGAACACGATGTCGAAGTTCTCCGGCTCGCACGTTTCCACGCCGGTCTGCACCGGCTGCTCCTGGATGGCCCGCATCCGCTCGATCTTCAGCTTGGCGCTGAAGGTGGCGGCGATGTTCTGCAGTACCAGACCCAGGGGATCATACAGCCGTGCGGCGGCGAACAGGAAGCCCAGGAAGTACAGGAAAGACAGCTCGCCACTGGCCAGCAGGCCCGCCCCCACCAGCACCGTGGTGGCAAGCCCCACCCGCAGGAAGGCCTGGGCGGAGCAGACGAACACGCCGGTGATCAGCTCCGAGCGGATGGAGCTCCGCTCCGCCGCCTCCAGCCGCCGGTCCAGCTCCTGGAGACACGCCTCCTGCCGGTTGCAGGACTGGATGTCCCGAATGGCCTCGATGTCCTCCTGAATGGCGTCCGCCACCGCCCGCTTCGTCAGGATGTTCCGGGTGCCGAAAGCGTCCTGGAGCTTCTTGGACCCGGCGGTCAGCAGCACTGCCACTGGCAGTACCCACAGCACCGCCAGGGCCATCCGCCAGTCGAAGCAGAACATGCAGACACCGATGAACACCGTGGAGAGGATGGAGGCGAACAGCTGGGGAATGTAGTGGGAGAACATCTGGTCCAGGGACGAGCAGTCCGCGATCATGGTGGAGGTCAGGTCGCTTAAGTCCCGGGTGCCGAAGAAACTGAGGGGCAGCTTTCGCAGCGTCTCCGCCAGGGCGATCCGGCGGGCGGCGCTCTCCTGATAGGTGGCCAGGTACAGCGCCGCGTACTGGAACCAGTGGAGGACGAACAGCAGCGCCAGCACTGCTGCCGCCGCGCCGGTGTACACCAGTACCCTCACCGCCGGGTCGGCGCCGGTCTCCAGGGTCTCCAGCAGGTACTGGACCGTGGCCATCACCGCGCCCACCGGCAGCATCAGGCTGATGTTGCAGAGGAAGCACCACGCCACGGCTTTCACGAAATCCCGGGCGCCCTTTTCGCTGAGGGCAAACATATGCTGCAATTTCCGGATCATACCGCCGCATCCTTTCCCACTTTCCAGGTCGCCGCCTGGAGGTAATCCTGCCACATCCTGGCGTACAGGCCGCCCTGGGCCGCCAGGTGGCCGTGGGTGCCCCGCTCCCGGACGGTGCCTTTCTCGATCACCAGGATGTTGTCCACGTCCTTCACCGTGGAGAGCCGGTGGGCGATCATCAGCACGGTCTTGCCCTCCATGAGCCTGGCGAAGGCTTTTTGGATCAGGGCCTCGTTCTCCGGGTCCGCGAAGGCGGTGGCCTCGTCCAGCACCACGATGGGGGCGTCCTTTAAAATGGCCCGGGCCAGGGCGATCCGCTGGGCCTCGCCGCCGGAGAGGTAGACTCCCCGGGTTCCCACCACCGTGTCGATGCCCTGGGGCAGCTTCTCCAGGATGTCGTCGCACTGGGCGGCGTGGGCGGCGGCCCGGATCTCCTCCAGGGTGGCGGAGGGTCGGGCCATGCGGATGTTCTCCAGCACGCTGACCTTGAAGAGCCGGGTGTCCTGGAACACGAAAGCCACCTGCTCCATCAGCTCCCGGCGGTCCATGTCCCGCACGTCCACGCCGCCGATGGTCACGCTGCCGCTTTCCACGTCCCAGAACCGGGGAATCAGGGCCGCGGCGGTGGACTTGCCCCCGCCGGAGGGGCCTACCAGTCCCGCCACAGACCCCTCCGGCACCGTGAAGGACACGTGGTCCAACGCGGGCCGGGCCGCGCCGGGGTATCGGAAGGTCACGTCCGTGAAAGCAATATCGTGGCCCTTGGGTTTCTTGGGAGCGGCGGCTCTGGGCAGAGGCTGGTTTTGCAGAATTTCGTCCATCTTCATCATGGCCTCGTTCGCCTCCATGACGGACTCGGAGGCGTACATGATCCGGTTGATCATGCCGCCGCAGGCGGGGGCAAACAGGGCGTAGAAGATGAAGTCCGCCAGCACCTCCAGCTCGTTTCCGCCGGAGGAGAGCAGCAGCGCCGCCGGGATCAGCAGGGCGAAGGCCCCGTTGATGCAGGTGAGGAATCCGGTCTGGCCGGCCCGACAGCTCATGGCATACTGGCTGGCCAGGTCGCTGTAGGACTGGATGGCGCTGTAGAAGGCCTTGAAGGAGTACACGGTCTGCTGGAACACCTTCACCACCGGAATGCCCCGGACGTACTCCACCGCCTCACCGCTCATCTTCTCGATCTCCCGTTGGTAGCGGTGGAAGAACCCGGCGTTCTTGCCGCCCATCATAGCCATCATGCACCCCAGGGCCAGCACCATGGTGAGGAGGCACAGAAGGCCCATCCGCCAGTCAAAGACGAACAGCAGCACCACGGCGGCCACCGGCGTCACCACCGCCGCCGTCAGGTCCGGCAGCTTGTGGGCCAGCAGGTCCTCCGTCAGGGCGGCGTTGTCGTCGAGGATCTTCCGCAGCTCCCCGGAGCGGTTTCCGGTGAAGAAGCCCAGGGGCAGCTCCATCAGGTGGGCCACCCCGGCATGGCGCATGTTCCGGGCGGTGCGGAAGGCGGCGATGTGGGTACACATCAGCGCTGCGAAGTACACCACGATGTTCCCCACGGCAAACCACACCGCCATCCAGCCCCAGCGGGCCAGGCCCTCCGCCTCCGTGACAGCGGGGTATACCGCCAGCGCCTGCCGGGCCACCAGCCACACGCAGACATAGGGGACGAGCCCCAGCACGGCGGCGGCGCCGGAGAGTGCGCATCCCAGCACCGTCAGCTTCCGGTGGCCGCCGGCGTAGGCCAGCAGCCTGGTGAGATTGGATTGTTTCTTCAAAAGAATCCCTCCTTTGGTGATTTTTGCTTGATAGTTAGCTTAAACTAACTATCGGCCAAAAAAGATGAGGGTCATTCCCCCATCAGTTTTTGCCACCCGGCCATATAGAATTCCCGCAGCTGGCGCACGTACTGCTTGGCGTGCTCATGGGGCATGTCGTGGACCACCACCTCGAACACGGCGTTGAACATGCCGCTGGCGATGATGTGGCACAGCTGCCGGTCCAGTTGGGGGACATCCTGCCCCAGCCGCCGCAGGACATCCAGGTACTGAAAGGTGGCCTCTACCTCGACCTCCACCATGTTGTGGACGAAGCGCTCGTAGGAGGTGCCCTCCGCGCAGCAGATCAGCAGGCGGGACGGCTCTGGGTGCCGGTACAGGTACTCCACCATCCAGTCCACGCAGGCGGCGGACTCCACCCCCATGTGACCGGGCTGTTCCGCCTCCGGCAGTGCGGCGAATGCCGTCTGGGTTTCCATGAACCGGCCCATGATGGCGGCGGCGTGGGGCTCCACGATGGAGGCAAACAGCGCCTCCTTGCTGGAGAAGTAGCCGTAGAAGGCCCCGGTGGTGACTCCGGCGCTCTTCACGATCTGCCGCAGGGAGGTCCCCCGGAAGCCCTTGTCCAAAAACTCCGCCAGGGCGGCCTCTTGAATCTGTTCCCGTGTGGTGCGCTCCGCCGCTTCCATACTTCCCTCCGATGTAACACTGTTATATCGACAGGGCCATCTTAGCCTGAGAAGGGCGAGTTAGTCAAGGGGTAACTTTGCAAAAAAATGAGTCCGGGCGGAAGCTTCTCCGCGCGGGCCCGGCAGATTCCGCGGGAGGGGGCTGGGTCCGGTGTCCTGCCGCCTCCCAAAACACGGCGGGGGCCCGGAAAGCCCCCGCCGTCTGCGCCGCGGCCTCACTGGGCGCGCAGCCAGTCCACATATTCCTCCAGGCACAGGCCCAGCTCCGTCATTTCCCGGGCCGCCGCGCGGCCCACATAGCGGTAGTGCCAGGGCTCGTAGATGATGCCGGTGATCTCGCTTTTCCCGTCGGGATACCGCAGGACGAAGCCGTATTCCCAGCTGTGCTCCATCAGCCACTGCTGCACCTGGGTGTTCTCCTGGGCCTCATCCAGGTGCTGGTAGGAGGTGTCGACAATGTCCAGGGCCAGACCCGTCTGGTGCTCACTGGTGCCAGGCACCGCCACCACGGTGCCCGCCTCCGCCACGGCGCTCTCATAGGACAGACCCTCCGCCAGCAGGCGCCGGATCTTGTTCTCATACAGCTCCTGCTGCTTTTCCTGGGTTCGGTAGGAGGAGCAGATCGTGGGCTCCAGCCCCGCCGCCCGGCAGGCGTCCAGCATCTCCTGCAGATCCGGGTAAGCCCTGGCGTCCACCGCGTGGCCGTGCTTCAGCTCCGTCAGCGTGGGGGCATATCCGTCTGGGACCGGATTCCAGCGGTTCACCAGCAGGAGCTGCCAGTCGTCTGGAGAGACGGTGCTGAGCGCGGCCGGGGGTTCCGCGGGCTCCACAGGCTTCATGGGTTCCGCGGGCTCCACAGGCTTCATGGGTTCCGCGGGCTCCACGGGTTTCATGGGTTCCGTGGGCTCCGCAGACTCCAGGGAGGCCATGGGGACTTCGTCGGTGCGGCTGGCATACGTGGCG
>CAJFNE010000135.1 GCA_904393855.1 uncultured Oscillibacter sp.
ATCCCGGCATGAAGGCCTTCTTCAATCTGAAGTAAATTCCCGGATATTCGCCGCAGGGCCACCCGGTGGGGTGGCCCTGCTTTCTTGTCGCCCAACTCCTCGGGGCCCCATCGCTGATGGGGCGGCGCTTTGCGCCGTACAAGCGTTTTCGCTGGAGGCGAAAACCTTGGCGCAGGGCGAATTCACTTCGCCCGAGCATTTTAAATCACACGGGGCCCCATGGTGTGCGTTGGCACACCATGGGAGGCTGGGCGACATTGCCGAGTATCCCGGCATGAAGGCCTTCTTCAATTTGAAGTAAATTCCCGGATATTCGCCGCAGGGCCACCCGATGGGGTGGCCCTGCTTTCTTCGTCGCCCAGCTCCTCGGGACCCCATCTTGGGGCCCCCAGACGAGCCCAACGCAGTGGGTCGTCTGGGAGAGGAGGAGCAAGGGCGCGCAGCGCAGTTTTTGCCGCAGGCGGAAACGGAGCAGGGCGGACCTTGTGACGACGACGGGGCGGCGCTTTGCGCCGTCAATGAAATCACGGAAGGGGCCCCCGCGTGAGCCCAACGGAGTGGGTCGCGTGGGGAGAGGCGGAGCAGCGGAATGAGAGAGCTTTCGCCGGCAGGCGGAAGCGAGGGATATGAAGCATGCGACGACGTGGCCGAGTATCCCGGCATGAAAGCCTTCTTCAACCGGAAGTGAGTTCCCCAGTCTTGCAGCACAGCCGCCCACCGGGCGGCTGTGCTTTTTTTGGCACGCTGCCGCCGAGAAACGAAAAACCGGCCGTCCTTGCGGACGGCCGGTTTTGTTCGGAAGAACGCTTTGCCTCGAGGCGCGGATCAGCCCTCGTAATTCAGCATCCGCCAGACAATAGCGGACACCTGGCCCCGGGTCAGGGTGTTGTTGGGGCGGAAAGTGCTGGTGCCGTTGGAGAAGTAGCCCTCCACGATGCCGGCGGCGTTCAAAGCCTGGACATACAGGTCGGAGGTATCCGTAAAGGGCTTCACGGTGGAGAGGTTGCTGGTACTCAGCTTCATGGCGCCGGCGGCCAGCTGGGCCACCTGCAGGCGGGTGATCGGCGCGGCCAGGTTCACATTGCTGCGGGTAATCAGGCCGTCCGCCCGGGCCTTGGCCAGGTAGCCGCTGAACACGCTGCTGGAATCCGTGGGGGCCTGCTCGGGATACCCGGCGGCCAGCATCACCAGCTTCAGCGCCGCACCGTAGGAGATGGTGCTGTCGGGCCGGAACGTGCCGTTGGTGTAGCCGTCAATGACGCCGGCGTCGGAGAGCTCCGTGACGTACTTGTAGCACCAGGCGCTGGAGCCCACGTCAGAGAACGTCTTGCGGCTGTTCACCACACCCAGGGAGAAGGTGCCGGAGGCGATGGCCGTGCCGCTGCTGTTCAGAGCCACGTAGGGGATCTCCACGGAGCCGGTGAAAGTGGAGGTGGGCACGAAGCGCAGCTGGCTGATGGAGCTGGCGCCGCTGGCATAGGTGTACTGGGTGGAGGTGTTGGCCCGGGTGCTGGTGCCGCTGCCCACGTAGACGGTACCCTCATTGGAGGCGGGCAGGCTCAGCAGCTGGATGCTGTACAGAGAGGAGCCTGTGCTGGTGAGCACCGCGCTGTAGAACCCGCTGGCCGGGAAGCTGACGGCGGTGTTCCGGGTGGTGACGCCATAGACCTCCGCCACCGTGGAGCGGGTGACGCTGATCAGGATGCTCCCGTTGACCCGGGCGCCGTTGGTGCCGTACGCGGTGAAGGGAATGGAGGCGCAGTAGTTGGAGCCGCTGGGCACGTAGGTCAGCTCCGTCAGCGCGTACTGGGCGGTGGAGGTGGGATTGAAGTAGAACGCCTGGCCGCCGGCGTTGGAGGCCGTGATCTGCGCCCGGGTGCTGGTGCCGTACTTGCTGGCGTTGTAGTAGTTGTAGTACAGGCTGCCGGTGGCGGGCACGCCGGTCAGCGTCACATACTGCAGGGTGCCGCCGGTGGACCGCTTGTAGAACCGGGCCAGGTCGTTGGCGTTGATCTGGACGTTGGTGCCCGTGGTGGTGTCATAACGAACGCTGCCCACGTAGTTGGAGACCGCGCCGGTGCCGTCGGGCTGGATCACCAGGGTGCCCTCCGCATAGTCCCGGTTGTTGTCGGCGCTGTATGCGGTGAAGTTCAGCCGGATGGCGTCCCGGAAATTCTGCGTGGCCACGAAGGACAGGCTGTCCAGGGCGTAGTCGTTCCGGCCGGTGGCGTCGGAGGAGTTGTAGTAGAAGGTCGCGCTGCTCAGATCGGAGCGGGTAAAGGCCGTCTGTCCGCTGCGGCCGTAGTTGCTGTACAGGGTGCCGTAGGAGAAAACGCTGGAGTCGCTGGGCCGGTCAAAGACCACGTAGCCCAGGTCCGCGGAGCGGTAGGTCTCCCGCAGGAAGGAGCGGAAGTCCGTCCGGGAGAGGCTGACCTCCCTGCCGGGGGCCACCTTGTAGGTGATGTCGCCGCTGGCGCTGGAGCTGGAGGAGCGGATCTCCAGGGTACCCTCCACATAGCGGTTATTGCTGCTGCCGTAGGCGGTGAAGTTCAGCTTCACGGTATCGGTGAAGGAGCTGTTCGCCGCGAAAGTCAGATCGTTTAGGGCGTAATCGTTCCGGCCGGTGGCATAGCTGGCGTTGTAGTAGAACGCGGCGCTGCTCAGATTGGAGCGAGTGAACGCCACCTGTCCGCTGCGGCCGTAATTGCTGTACAGGGTGCCGTTGGAGAACGCGGTGGTGCTGGGCCGGTCGAAGACCACGTAGTAGACCGTCTCGTTCCGGTAGACCGTCTGGAATACGTCGTTGAAGTCGCTGCGGCTCAGGTCCACGGACCTGCCGGGGGCGACGGTGTAGGTGATGGTCTTGCCGTCGTTCTTGGCGTCGCCCACCACCAGCTCCAGGGTGCCGGTGACCCGGTAGTTGTTGCGGGCGCCGTAGGCGGTGAAGCTCAGGGTGATGGAGTCGTCATCCGCATTGCTGCCCGCCTGCAGGGACAGGTCGTCCAGGGCGTAATCGTTTCTGCCGGCGTCATCCTCGTCGAAGTAGAAATATCCGTTGTTCAGGTCGGAGTAGGTAAGGGCAGTGTTGCCGGCATAGACGGTGCCCTCAAAGTTCCGGTAGGTACTGGAGCTGACATTAAAGGTTACATAGTCCAGATCGGAGTTCCGATACTGGTTCTGCAGAACGTCCTCAAAATCCCGGGCGTCAAAGCGCGTCTCCTTCCCCGGGTCCACGCTATAGGAGATGGAGGCGTTGTTATTGGTGGTATAGACGGCGTAATAACTGATACCGGCACTGTTAATACGCATGTAGGAGGACGGGGTCACCAGATTCTGGTTGGTGTATACATACCAGTTGCTGCCGGAGGGATAACCATAGACCCAGCCGCGGAAAGTATAGGTAGTCCCGCTGATGGTCACTGTGGACGGGGTGCTGGGATAAGCGGGATAGTTGTTAGCCGTGACATTCTGCACAGACGTGGCAATACCGCCGTTGCTGCTCAGGGTATAGAAGTTGACGGCATAGGTCGTGGTCATTGCATAGCTACAGGTATCACATCTACCATCTTTATTTGCATCCGCATGGGCCGTCTGCCCAACCGTGGCGGTACATCGTCTGCAAGTTCCCCAGTGGTAATATTGATTCGTGGACCATACATAATCGTGTCCCAGCGCCGGAATTGTTAACGTCTGCGTATGTTGAGAATTTCTTTGGCATACCTGGGCCTGACTTCCCGGTGTTGTACACGTGGCTGGAACAGCAGAACCGGAATTCACCCATTGGTGTCCCAGCTTTTGAACGGTCTGCGTTTCTTCATTCTGGCAACGAGAGCAAACCCGTCTGTTTTGCCCATCTGATTCGCACGTTGCTGCAGAAACCACTTCCCATTCTCCATAATTATGGCCTAGGGGATTGATTGTAATGTTCTGCGTCGTATTGCACTTATTACAAACATTGGTTCCTTCGCCTGCTTCTGTACAAGTGGCTTCCTTACTTACTGACTGTAGTACCCATGCATGCTGGCAGGTGCTGGGGTCGGGGGGAACCTCAGTTTCCTCTCCAGGATTACTTGAAGAAGTTCCAGTCTCCGCCGCCATCGCGACAGGGAATATGCTGATCATCATGATCAGCGCCAGCAGCGCTGCTGGCAGTTGCTTGCGCCAAAATCTCTTCATAATTCAATACCTCCATGAGACGATCGATTTGTGGCTGCATGGTGACATAATATACCTTCCTATACCATATCGGAAAGTCCTTTTGTAATCATGAACAAATTATGAACATATTGCCGCTGCTGGGAAAAAACAGGTTTCTCTTTACAAAGACAGATTCCTCCTATATAATATTACAGCTAATGAAATACAAAGGATGGAGAGACACGTCATGGCATTGATTGCATACGACGAATATAAGCAGAAGCTCCGGGACCTGGAGCCGGAGCTTCAAAAGCTGTCTGCCGCCCTGGATATCGAGAGCGCCAAGCAGGAGGCCGCCCGGCTGGAGGACGAGACCGCCCAGGACGGCTTCTGGAACGACCTGGAGCGCTCCCAGAAAGTCCAGCAGAGGCTCAAGCAGCTGCAGAACAAGATCGCCCGCCAGGAGAAGCTGGTCTCCTCCTGGGAGGATTTGACGGCCCTGTGCGAGATGGGTCAGGAGGCCGACGACGCGGAGATCCTGGAGGAGCTGAAAACCGAGTACGCCGCCCTGGAGGAAAAGGTGGAGGAGACTCGGATGGCCACCCTGCTCTCCGGCGAGTACGACAGCTCCAACGCGATTTTGCAGTTCCACGCCGGCGCCGGCGGCACCGAGGCCCAGGACTGGGCCCAGATGCTCTACCGGATGTACACCCGCTGGGTGGAGCGCCACGGCTTCACCTACAAGATCCTGGACTACGAGGACGGCGACGAGGCGGGCATCAAGTCCGCCGCCATCTCCATCGAGGGTGAGAACGCCTACGGCTACCTCAAGAGCGAGAACGGCGTCCACCGCCTGGTGCGGGTGTCCCCCTTTGACGCCAACGCCCG
>CAJFNE010000136.1 GCA_904393855.1 uncultured Oscillibacter sp.
CCCTTCTGAATGCGCTTGCGCTTTGTCTGGTGGTGGATGGGGGCTGGAAACGGGCGGATGTGGGCATCCGCCCCTACGGGGTATGAACGGGGCGGCAGGTGCCGCGCTGTGCCACTGGGGGCGGACCTATGCGTCCGCCCGTTCGCCGGATTTCCGGCGATCACCACCGTAGGGGCCGACGCCCTCGTCGGCCCGCGCCATCCATCGGTAACCGCCAGGGCAGCGCCAGCGGAAAGAGAACGCAAGGGTATCCGGGACTTCCCCGGACTAGAGGATTCCCCAGGGGCATCGCGTTTTATCGGCACTTCTACGAGGAACGGCCAACCATCCTCCGCCGGCGGCCGGAGGTACGCGCTTGCGCGGACCGACCCGCCGCAGCGTTTTTTTCTCTTGGACCGGGCGCGGCCCATTCTCTTTTTGTCAAGAACAAAAAGAGAATGGGGGGCGCATTGCCGCGGCCAACGCCGCATTCCCCGCACCCGGAACCGGGTGCATTGCCAGGCTAGCAATCTAGCCTATGCCCCCGTCCCATCGGACGCACCCCTAATGCCGGTAAAGCCTCAGCATCCCCGCCCCGTCGTCCTCCCGGACCATGCAGAGAAACTCCCACCCATACCGTTCATAAAAGGAAGTATGCTCCGTCACAAGATAAACAGGCGTAATCCCCTGCCGGGCCAGATCCCCCCGGGCCCGCTCCAGCAGGGCCCCCGCCAGCCCAAGGCGGCGGTAGGGCTCCTCCACGTAGAGGGCGCAGAGATTGGGGGACAGGTCCTTCCGGCTGTGGAAGTCGTTTTCGATGACGCCCAGGCCCGCGATGATGTGGTCCCCGTCCAGAATGACGTACCACTGGGGGACCGGGGCCCGCCGGCGGAGGCAATCCTCCATGCTCTGCCGGTACTCCGCCTGAGGTACGTCCCATTTCTGATGGAACCAGGCGGCGGCTGGGGCGATGAGAGCGGGATGGTCCCGCAGGTTGAGGATGGGGAATTCCATGAGTAACCTCCTGAAACAGGATTCAGCGGCGCAGCAGGCGGGCGGCGCAGGCGGCCAGGAATACCGCCAGGTCCGCCGCCACCACCGTGGCGCCCACGGGAGTGGAGTAGACGAAGGAGATGATGAGCCCCGCGCAGAAGCAGACCACCGACATGACGGCGGCGCAGAGCACGACATTCCGAAAGCTGCGGAACAGGCGCATGGCGGTGAGGGCCGGGAAGATGATCAGGGAGGAGATCAGCATGGCGCCCATCATCCGCATGCCCAGCACGATGGTCAGGGCCGTCAGGATGGCCAGCAGGGTGTTGTAGCGGTTCACATGGAGCCCTGTGGCCCGGGAGAAGCTCTCGTCAAAGGTGACGGCGAAGATCTTGTGGTAGAAGAGGATGAACATGGTCAGCACCGCCGCGCACAGCACCACGGACAATGCCACATCCGCCCAGGTCATGGCCAGGACGCTGCCGAACATGTAGCTGTCCACATCGGTGGTCATGCCGGAGGTCCGGGAGATCACCAGGATGCCGATGGCGAGAGACGCGGCGCTGAGGGCGGCGATGGCGGCGTCGTTGCTGCGGTTGGGGTTGTCCGCCGCCCGCAGCAGGAAGAAGGCCGCCAGGATCACCACGGGGATGGAGAAGTAGAGGGGCGTGATCCCCAGGGCCACGGCGATGGCCAGGGCGCCGAAGGACACGTGGGAGAGGCCGTCGCCGATCATGGAATATCGCTTCAGAACCAGGGATACCCCCAGCAGGGCGGCGCAGAGGCTTACCAGCACACCGGCGATCAGTGCCCGCTGCATGAAGGGCCAGGAGAACATCTCGAGCAGCATCATGGGGCCACCTCCCGGAAGCGCCGCCCCTGGGGGGAGGCGAGATAGTCGGCCACCGTACCCAGGAACATGCCCCGCTGGCCGATGTGCAGCACGGTCCGGGCGCTGTGGAGGGCGGGGCCCAGGTCGTGGGTCACCATGACGATGGCCATGCCCTCCTTCTGGTTCAGATAGGTCAGGGTCTTGTACAGGTCCTGGGCGGCGGCGGGGTCCAGGCCGGTGATGGGCTCGTCCAGGATCAGCAGCCGTCCGGCGGCGCACAAGGCCCGGGCCAGCAGCACCCGCTGCTGCTGCCCGCCGGAGAGCTCCCGGTAGCTCTTGTCCTTCCACTCCAGGACCCCCAGCTTGCCCAGGTTCATCAAGGCCTGGGACTTTTGGGCCCGGGTGTAGAAGAAGCGGGTGCCCTTCTGGTTCAGGCAGCCGGAGAGGGCCACCTCAAAGACAGTGGCGGGGAAGTCCCGCTGGGCCCGGGTCTGCTGGGGCAGATAGCCCACGGCGCCCCGCTGCAGCTCCGGCGCCCGGAGAATCTCCCCGGACTGGGGCGTCAGCAGACCCAGCAGCCCCCGCAGCAGGGTGGACTTGCCGGAGCCGTTGTCCCCCACGATGCAGAGGTAGTCCCCATCCCGGATGGTGAGATCCAGGTGGGACAGGACGGTCTGCCCCTCATAGCCCAGGGACACGTCCCGGCAGACGATCAGTTCATGGGGCTCCATGGGATTCCTCCTGTTCCAGGCAGTGTTGGCACCGGCCCGTCAGAATCGTCCGGCGGGGGTCGATGCGGAAGTGGTGGGACGCCTCCAGATGGCGGTATAGCTCCTCCAGCTGGGGACAGTCCAGGTGCAGGATCCGGCCGCAGGCCTCGCACCGCAGCAGGAAGCAGCCGTGGTCCGCCGCCGGATGGGGGCAGCGCTGGTACAGAGCGCCCTCCTCCGTGGGGACCTTGTGGACCACCCCCGCCGTCTCCAGCTTGTCCAGCTGGCGGTAGACGGTGGCAAGACCCACCGGATGGCCCGCCAGCCGCAGGTCCTCCGCCAGCTCCGCGGCGGTGAAGGCGGCGCTGTCCCGGGCCTCCAGGCACTGGAGCACCGCCTGGTACTGTTTGGTGACATAGGACATCTTGATTCCCTCTTCAAATTAAAAATGAAAATCATTTTCATATTATAGCGTCCTGAAGAAAAAAGTCAACAGCGGTTGCAAAAAAACCGGAAATGCGGTATGGTAAAGGACAGGACAACGACTTGCGCAAGCGTGCGCAAATACACGACAGGAGAAGAACGACATGAGCGCGTCACTGGTAGTTATGGCGGCGGGGCTGGGCTCCCGCTACGGCGGAAACAAGCAGGTGGAGGGCATCGGCCCCAACGGGGAGATGCTGATGGAATACGCCATCTACGATGCCCTGCGGGCGGGATTTCACAAGGTGGTCTTCATCATCAAGCCGGATATGGAGGACCTGATGGAGCGGCTGTGCGTGGCCGATCTGCGGCGGCAGCGGACGGCCGGCGGCGGCGCGGTGGAGGCCCTCTACGCCTTCCAGGATTTTTCCTCCCTGCCGGAATTCTATGCCCTTCCCCTGGAGCGGACGAAGCCCTATGGAACGGTCCACGCCATGCTGTGCGCGGAGGAGCTGATCCAGGAGCCTTTCTGCGTCATCAACGCCGACGATTTCTACGGCGCGGGCGCCTATCAGACCATGTATCAGGCTCTGGAGCGGCTGCCGGCGGCGGGGAGCGCCGCCATGGTGGGGTATCTGCTGAAGAACACCGCCAGCGTCCACGGCACGGTTTCCCGGGGCATCTGCTCCGCCGCGGGGGGGAAGCTCCGCTCCATCCAGGAGACCAAGCAGATCCAGCTCTACCGGGATGGGACGCTGCGGGACCTGACGGCGGACCGGGAACTGCCGCCGGACACGGTGGTGTCCATGAATTTCTGGGGATTTGCCCCCTCCATCTTCCGGGAGGCCCGGGCCTACTTCGAGGACTTCCTCCGGGGGCCCGGCGGGGTGGACGCCAGGTCCGAGTGCCTGCTGCCGGTGATGGTGGGCGACATGCTGGAGCAAGGGACGCTGGAGGTGGACGTGCTGCCCTCCCATGACCGCTGGTTCGGCATGACCTACCGCCAGGACCGGGAGACCGTGGCGGCGGAGCTGCGGCAGCTCCACGCCCAGGGGGTCTATCCCCGGCAGCTGTGGGATTGAACGGGCCATGCCCGCGGAGGAGAGCCGGGAGGGCAACAGCCCTCCCGGCTCTGTCCCATAGGCGACAAAAGACCCCCCTCCCAGAATTGATAGAATTTTGTAACTATTTTTCAGCAAATTGTTTCGACTTTTTTCGGGCTGAATCGTCTATAATGTAGAAGAACGAACAAGTGGAGGTCCAAGAGTCGTGGCTGGAAAACGGGTAAAAAGAAACAAGAAACGGGGCCCGAAGCTGCTGGGTGCCGTTGTAATCCTGACGATTGCGGGCGTGATGCTGTTTGCCGGGCAGCCCCAGGGCGTCGCCGTGAATTCCCCCCTGGAGCAGCCCGCGCCGGAGGAGCTGCTCCCGGAGGACGAGACGCTGGTTCCGGAGGAGCCGGATGCTGCGCAGGAGGAGACGGAACCGTCCCAGACGGAGCCTCTGGCGGAGAATCCCCCGGTGGAGACCCAGCAGGATACTCCGGAGCGTCCGGTCATGCCGGAGGAGCCGGTGGAGACCACTCCGGAGGAGCCGCCGGCAGACCCGGTCGAGGATACTTATTTTGATGACGCAGTGTTTTTGGGGGACTCCCGGACGGAGGGGTTCCACCTGTATAGCGGCTTGAGTACGGGGAAATACCTCTATGTGACCGGGGCGACAGTGGCGTCCGTCTTCAACAAGTCGGTGGACACGCCTCTGGGCAAGATGCCGCTGCTGGATGCCCTGCAGCAGATGGACTGCGGCAAGATCTACGTGATGCTGGGGATCAACGAGCTGGGGTGGAACGGAACGGACATCTTCCGCAACCAGAGTGCCAAGCTGATTGAGCGGCTGCAGGCGGACCATCCGGATGCCACCATCGTGATCCAGTCCATCCTGCCGGTCAGCGCCAAGCAGGACGCTAAGGGAAGCTACGTAAACAACCAGCGGATTGACGCCTATAATCAGGTGCTCCAGGAGCTGGCGGAGACCTATGGCGTGGTGTATCTGAACGTGGCGGAGGCCGT
>CAJFNE010000137.1 GCA_904393855.1 uncultured Oscillibacter sp.
GCCTCCGGCGTCACCGGGCAGCCGCAGAGGGACCGGCGCTCCTCCGGCCAGAGCCAGACCACGTCCAGGTCCAGCAGGGCCGCGGCGGAGACGAAGGCCCGGTGGACATTCCGGGCGGCCACCACCGTCCGGGACCCGGTGCGGGCCGCGGCCAGGTACAGCATGGCCCGGATGCACTGGCTTGACCCCTCCGTAGAATAGCAGGTGCGCCGGGCGCCGAACAGGGCGGCGGCGTTGGCCTCGCTCTCCGCGATGATGCCGTCCGCCTCATAGAGGGCGTCGGCCCCGGGGATCTCCGTCAGGTCCCAGGGCTCGCAGCCCAGGAGGGCCCGCCCCTTGTGGCCGGGCATGTGGAAACGGACGGCGCCGCTCTCCGCGTACCGCCGGACGAAGTCCGCGATGGGGGTGTTCACTGGGGAGCCTCCTGGGCCGCCTTCATCATGATGGCGCACTCGATCCGCTTGCGGAACAGCTCGCAGCCTGCCTCATAGACGCCCCGGATGGAGCCGGTGGCGTGGTAGGCGTTGGCGGCGCAGCCGCCGGAGCAGTAGAGTTTCGCCCAGCAGTCCGCGCAGTCAGGCCGCGCGTAGGCGTTGCAGGAGCGGAACTCCTCCCGCAGCGCCGTGTTGGTGACGCCGTCCCACACGTTCCCCAGCTTGTAGGCCTCCTCCCCCACGAACTGGTGGCAGGGGTACAGGTCCCCCCAGGGGGTGACGGCCATGTACTCCGTGCCGGAGCCGCAGCCGGAGATCCGCTTGTAGACGCAGGGGCCCCCGGTCAGATCCAGCATGTAGTGGTAGAAGGTGATGGGCTTGCCCTCTTGTTCCCGGCGGAGCATGTCCTTGGCCAGGATCTCATACTGCTCCTTGACGATCTCCAGATCCTCCGCCGTCAACGCCGCCGGGTCCCCGGGGGCGCAGACCACCGGCTCCATGCTCAGCTCCGTGAAGCCCAGGTCGTCCGCCATGTGGAAGAGGTCCTTGGTGAAGTCCGGGTTGGCGTGGGTGAAGGTGCCCCGCATGTAGTAGTTCTTCCCGCCCCGGGCGGCCACCAGCTTCTGGAACTTCGGCACGATCCGGTCGTAGCTGCCGTTGCCCGCGTAGTCCACCCGGGTCCGGTCGTTGATCTCCTTCCGGCCGTCCAGGGACAGCACCACGTTGCTCATCTCCCGGTTGGCAAAGTCGATCACGTCGTCGTCGATCAGCATGCCGTTGGTGGTGAGGGTGAAGCGGAAGTTCTTCCCCCGCTCCTGCTCCACACTGCGGGCATACGCCACCAGGCGCTTCACCACGTCCCAGTTCATCAGCGGCTCCCCGCCGAAGAAGTCCACCTCCAGGTTCCGGCGGGTGCCGGAGTGGTCCATGAGGAAGTCCAGGGCCTGCTTGCCCACCTCAAAGGACATGAGGGCCCGGTCCCCGTGGTACTTCCCCTGGCTGGCGAAGCAGTAGCCGCAGTTGAGGTTGCAGGTGTGGGCCACGTGGAGGCACAGGGCCTTCACCACATCGCCGGACCGCTCCTTGAAGGTCCCCGCCATATCGGCAAAGGTGTCCGGGATGAAGAGCTTCCCGGCGTCCTGCAGGCTCTGGACATCGGCGATGCACTCCCGCAGGTCCTGCTCCGTCACGTCATCGCGGCCGGCATACTTCTTCAGCATCGCAGCCACGATCTCGTTGGGGGTGTGGTCCTCAAACAGGGCGATGACGTCATAGGCCACCTCGTCCACCACGTGGATGCTGCCGGAGCAGCTGTCCAGCACGATGTTGTAGCCGTTGAGTTTGTATTGATGTACCATAGCTTTGGTCCTTCCTGACAGAAAAAGCGCCGCCTGTTCAGGCGGCTGCTTCTTTTATTTCGCGGTGTTCTCGCACTTCTGATTGGCCACGCCGCAGCTGGTCTTGCAGGCGGACTGGCAGGAGGTCTGGCACTCGCCGCAGCCGCCGGTCTTGGCGCTCTCGCACAGGTTCCGGGTCTCCAGAGTCTTGATTCGTTCCATGACGCATTTCTCCTCTTTACTTTATGGGGCCGCCCTTGAAAGCGCGGCATTTTAACAGAGGAATTTTACCATATGCAAACAGGAAAGTCAAGGGTGGGCGCCTCAGGTCCCTTTTCAAGATAAGTAGTGATGAGCCGAACTCCGTCGGTTTCACCAAATAGCATGTCCTAACTTGAGAACAGCTAACTCTGGTTACTTGTCATGCCTTGCGGAAAACATTTTTGTATTTTATAATGAAAAATGGAACTTGAGAGAAGATTTTACGTCTATATCAATAAGAATGTGTATTCAGAAAGAAGGTTGCACTATGGAAAAATACAACTTTCTAATTTTAGCATTTGTGCTTATCTTATCTTTAGCGGCGTGTAATCAGCAAGCAGAAACAATTATTTCTTCACTCGACGAGCCGAATAGTAATTTATACTATGATGATCACGCTGATATGTGGAAGATCGTTTTTCTTACAGTTGCACACAGCGAAGATGATACTTGGGCCACTACGGGGAATTGCCAAAGCGTTTATATGAATAGCGATGGCATTACGCAACTAATTGTATATGGAGAGTAAAACTGGATATTGTCCCACTGCGAGCAGCCATTTTTGCATAGAAAATGGCTGCTCGTTTCTTTTTCCCATGAGCAGAAAGGAACGATTCCCCATAACGAAACCGAGAGAGAAAACTCGATGGAAATTTGACGTGACAGTTAGAATTCCCGTCAAATTGACGGGATTTTTCAATTTCCCTTGAAATCACTACCTTCCTTGAAAAGGGAGCGCCTCAGGTCCCTTTCAAGGCGGCGGGTATAGCTGCGCTGCCGCAGACGGTACCACAGTTCCACCATGCCGAGGCGGGGGGCTGCGGCGCATGTCCCGGATCAGCTTGATTTCCGCTTCTGTGTGCTGGTTGGGATGGCTGTGGGGCCGCTGTCCAACATGTATTGTAATCCTACAATCGGGATACGGGACACGTCCCCTTTCCCCTTGCGGTTTTCCCCGAGATATGCTATACTATTAAAACTTTCCAGAAGAGGAGGCGAGGACCACGGAGCGGCGGGGAATCAAAATCGCGGCGCAGAACCGCAAGGCCTTTCACGACTACTTCGTGGAGGACCGCTACGAGGCCGGCATTGAGCTGGCGGGCACGGAGGTCAAGTCCATCCGGGCCGGTACCCTGAACCTGAAGGACTCCTACTGCACGGTGAAGGACGGGGAGCTGTGGGTCCACAGCATGCACATCTCCCCCTATGAGAAGGGCAACATCTTCAACAAGGACCCGGTCCGCACCCGGCGGCTGCTGATGCACAAGCGGGAAATCCGCAAGCTCCAGGCGCTGGTGAAGCAGGACGGCTACACTCTGGTGCCCCTGTCCGTCTACTTCAAGGACGCCCGGGTCAAGCTGGAGGTGGGCCTATGCAAGGGCAAGAAGAACTACGACAAGCGGGACGCCGCAGCCAAGCGGGACGCCGACCGGGAGATCGACCGGACCATGAAGTCCCGCAACCGCTGACGGCGCACTGAAAATCTCCCCCATGGGGATGCATGCAGAAAGGAAGATAGAATATGTCTGACGTCAAGAATCCGATCGTAACCATTACCATGGCCGACGGCCGGGTCATGAAGGGGGAGCTGTATCCCGACAAGGCCCCCAACACGGTGAACAACTTCATCTCCCTGGCCAACCGGGGCTTCTACAACGGCTTGACCTTCCACCGGGTGATCCCCGGCTTCATGATCCAGGGCGGCTGCCCGGAGGGCACCGGCATGGGCGGCCCCGGCTATGAGATCGACGGCGAGTTCGCCGCCAACGGCTTTCCCCAGAACGACCTGATCCATGAGACCGGCGTGCTGTCCATGGCCCGGACCATGGCCCCCAACTCCGCCGGCAGCCAGTTCTTCATCATGGTGGCCCCGGCGCCCCATCTGGACGGCCAGTACGCCGCCTTCGGCCGCATCACCGACGGCGCCGACATCGCTATCGACATCTCCCGGGTGCCCCGGAACATGCGGACCGACAAGCCCAACACCCCCGTGGTGATCGCGTCCGTCCAGGTGGACACCCAGGGCGTGGAGTACCCCGCCCCCAAGACCCACTGAGCTGTTTTCCCCTTCATTCCATCATCAGGAGGCGTCTGCATGAAAATCGCCATTGTCACGGGAGCTTCCTCTGGCCTGGGCCGGGAGATCGTCCGGCAGATGGAAGCGGTGTTTCCTGAAATCGAGCAGTACTGGCTGATCGCCCGCCGGCAGAACCAGCTGAAGGAGCTGGCGGCGTCCCTGCCGGAGGGGCGGGCGGAGTGCCTGCCCCTGGACTTGTGCGACCCCATGAGCTTCATCACGTTGCAGGAGAAGCTGGCCGCGGAGCATCCGGAGGTGGCGCTGCTGGTGAACAACGCCGGCTGCGGGTATCTGGGCAGCATCGGGGAGGTGGAGACCTCCACCCAGACCCGGATGATCGACCTGAACCTACGGGCCCTGACGGCGGTCACCAACATCACGGTGCCCTTCATGGCGCCCGGCAGCCGGATTCTGAACGTGTCCTCCATCGCGGCCTTCTGCCCCACCCCCCGGATGACGGTGTACTCCGCCAGCAAGTCCTATGTGAGCGCTTTCACCATCGGCCTGGCGGAGGAATTGAAGCCCAAGGGGATCACGGCCACGGCGGTCTGCCCCGCGCCCATGCAGACGGAGTTCCTGGATGCAGGCCGGATCGCCGGCAACTCCAGGATGTTCGAGACGCTGCCCTACTGCGATCAGGTGCAGGTGGCCGGCGGCGCCCTCCGGGCGGCCCGGGCCGGGCGGACCATCTACACGCCGAAGCTGTTCTACAAGTTCTACCGGCTGGTGGCCAAGGTCACTCCGGTGAAGCTGATGGTAAAATTCACAAAAACCTGATTTGTCACGGAATTGTAACACATTCCGCCC
>CAJFNE010000138.1 GCA_904393855.1 uncultured Oscillibacter sp.
TGGACCGGGCGGACCGGGGCGGCGCCCTGAACACCCGGGAGCTGCTGACCATCGCGGACCTGCTGACCGCCGCCCGCCGGGCCAAGGAGTACTTCAACGCCGACGCGGCGGAAAAGACCGCCATCGACCACCTGTTCCTCTCCCTCCATGGCAACCGCTTCCTGGAGGAGAGGATCAAGCGGGCCATCCCGGATGAGGACACCATCGCCGACGCCGCCAGCACCGAGCTGGCGGACATCCGCCGCCACATGCGGGCGGCCCAGGCCAAGAGCCGGCAGATTTTGCAGAAGATCATCTCCTCCCCCACCTACGGGAAAATTTTGCAGGAGACCATCATCACCCAGCGGGACGACCGCTTCGTGGTGCCGGTGAAGGCGGAGCATCGGGGGGACCTGCCAGGACTGGTCCACGACATCTCCTCCACCGGCGCCACGCTGTTCGTGGAGCCCATGGGGGTGGTCCAGGCCAACAACGAGTATATCGAGCTCCAAGCCAAGGAGCAGAAGGAGATCGACCGGATTCTGGCGGAGTTCTCCGCCGAGGCCGCCGCCCACCGGGAGGACATCCAGTGGGATTACGACACCCTGGTCCACCTGGACCTGATCTTCGCCCGGGGCCAGCTGAGCTACAAGATGAATGCCGTCCGGCCGGAGATCCGCCGGGACGGGGCCATCCGCCTCCGCAAGGCCCGCCACCCTCTGCTGGACCCCAAGACGGCGGTGCCCGTGGATATCGAGCTGGGGGACACCTTTGACACACTGGTGATCACCGGCCCCAACACCGGCGGCAAGACCGTGACGCTGAAAACCCTGGGCCTGCTGACGCTGATGACCCAGTGCGGCCTCCACATCCCGGCGGCGGACCGCAGCGCCGTGTCCGTGTATCAGCGGGTGCTGGCGGATATCGGAGACGAGCAGAGCATCGAGCAGAGCCTCTCCACCTTCTCCGCCCACATGGTGAACATCGTGGAGATTTTGAAAGAGGCGGACCGGCACAGCCTGGTGCTGTTCGACGAGCTGGGGGCCGGCACGGACCCGGTGGAGGGCGCGGCGCTGGCCATCGCCGTCATCCAGCACGTGCGGCGGCTGGGGGCCAAGGTGGCCGCCACCACCCACTACGCGGAATTAAAGACCTACGCCATGACCACCGCCGGGGTGGAGAACGCCTCCTGCGAGTTTGACGTGGAGACCCTGAGCCCCACCTACCGGCTGCTGATCGGGATTCCTGGCAAGTCCAACGCCTTTGCCATCTCCCGACGGCTGGGGCTGCCGGAGGACGTGATCGCCGCCGCCCAGGAGCAGATGAGCGGGGAGAGCGTCCGGTTTGAGGACATCCTGACCCAGCTGGAGGAGAAACGCCAGGCTCTGGAAAAGCGGGAGCAGGAGGCGGACCGTCTGCTGCGGCAGCGGGAGGAGGACGCTAGGCGTGCCCGGGAATTCCGGGATCAGATGGAGCGGGCCAAGGAGAACGCCCGGGGCCGGGGCGAGGCGGAGGCCAAGCGGATCCTCCGGGATGCCCGGGCCGCGGCGGACCAGGTGTTCCAGGAGCTCAGCGAGATGCGCAAGGCCCAGGCCCGGGCGGACCGGGCACTGAACGAGAACGAGGCCCGGGCGGCCCTTCGCCGGACGCTGAACGAGGCGGAGGAGGCCGTGTCCCGCCAGGACGCCCGGCAGGAGCCTATTCCCAAGCCCAGCCGTCCCATTCGGAAGGGGGACCTGGTGGAGCTGCCTGGGGTCAAGACCCCGGCGGAGGTGGTGTCCGTGGGGAGCGACGGAACGCTACAGCTGAAGGCCGGTATTCTGAAGATGAAGGCCAAGGCGGACGAGGTGCGCCTCATCGAGGACGATGAGCGGGCCGCCCGGAAAAAGACGCCGTCCGTCACCATCCGGCAGAACGCCGACCGGGCTCTGCGCTCTTCCGCTGCCCGGGAGCTGGACATCCGGGGAATGGAGACCTTGGAGGCGGAGAGTGTGGTTAATAACTTCATTTCCGCCGCCGTCATGGGGAAACTAGACGAGGTGACCATCATTCACGGCAAGGGCACTGGCGCCCTGCGGAAGGCGGTCCACGACATCCTGCGCCGGAACAAGGCGGTGAAGAGCTTCCGCCTGGGCGTCTATGGCGAGGGGGAGAGCGGCGTCACAGTGGTGACCTTGAAGTGATCCGTATGAGACGGCCCGGCGGTCATAACCGCCGGGCCGCAAAATCGCCACCGGAAAACGAAAATTAGGGCTTGACTTTACAGCCAGCCTCCCGTATAATAATAACGCTGTCTCCGCAGAGAGACCGACAGTCTGACAAGCGCATATGGAATTTGGAGAAGTCGCCTAGTTGGTCGAGGGCGCATGATTGGAAATCATGTAGGCCCCTAAAGGGTCTCGAGGGTTCGAATCCCTCCTTCTCCGCCAGCTCAGAAATTCCCTGTTTGGCACGAATCCCCGCCTTGCGGCGAGGTTTCTTAGCCGGACAGGGAATTTCTTCGCTTCCAAACCGCGACCGCTGCGTTGGGTTGCGGTTTGGAAGCGAGGAGCAGCTTCCATGAGCGCGCGATGAGTTTTGTCATGAAATAAAAAAGCTCGTCGCAAGCGATCTGTCGCTTGCGACGAGTTGGAAGAGGCGGTTAAAATCGATATTTCTTAATGGGGAAAATGCCGCCCGCAGGGCGACCCACCAACTGCGAGCCCAGCGCAGCGGGTCGCAGTTGGAAAGGAGGAGCAAGGGAGCGGGCGGATGACGTCTTTTTTGCCGCAAGCATAAAAAGGCGTCGGAGCAAAGCGGACTTTGCTCCGACGTGGAAGGGACGGTTAAAATCGATATTTCCCCGTAACGGGATAAATCCGCCGCAAAGCGGCGGACCCAAATTGCAACCCAGCGTAAGCGGTTGCGATTTGGAAAGGAGGAGCAGCGGCGTGAGCGCGCTCTGACTTTTAAAAAAGTCGGAGCAAGCGATACATAGCTTGCTCCGACGTGGTGCCGGTGGTGGGACTCGAACCCACACGGTATCGCTACCAACGGATTTTGAGTCCGTCACGTCTACCAATTCCATCACACCGGCATTTTGAGACTTTTTTATTATACAGGACGCCCCAATAAAATTCAAGAGGGAGTTTCCATGCCCCGGCAAAAAATGAACAGACCGTAAAAACCCGGAAATTTCACAAGAAAAGCTACACAAAACGAGGAAGACATGGTATGATAATAAACGCAATTTTCTGCACGGGATTCCGGCGGGAAACACGGCTGTTTTCGCCGGACGGAATCCCAAAAGCGGCCTTCGCGGCCCGCGGGGGCGGGAAGCGCGGACGGTCATCTGGAAATGGAGGGAGAGCTGATGCGAAAGATTCTGCGATGCGGAGCCTTGGCGGGATGTTTGCTGCTGGCGGCGCTGCTGACTGGCTGCTCTATGCCGCGGCTGACGCTGAATTCCGAGGATCTCTACAGCCTCCCCACGCTGCCGGCGCAGTATACGGAGCTGAACACCCTGCTCAATGAGATCCTGGAGGGCGGGGCGGAATATGCCGCGCCCACCTCCGGCGCCAATATTCAGGCGGTGCAGCTGGTGGACCTGGACGGCGATGGTCAGGAGGAGGCGGTGGCCTTTTTCCGGAATTCCTCGGAGGAGAGGCCGCTGAAAATTTACGTTTTCACCGAGTCCGGAGACAGCTACCAGCAGACGTGCCTGATCGAGGGCAACGGCACCGGCATCTACAGCATTGCCTATACGGACCTGGATGGCGACGGAAAGACGGAACTGCTGGTGGGCTGGACGGTCACCACGGAGCCCCGGGTACTGGAGGTCTACGCGCTCGGCCCCGATGGGGCGGAGACGCTGGTGCGCAGCGACTACGTGAAATACGCCACGGCGGATTTGGATGGGGACCAGCGGCAGGAACTGGTGGTGCTCCACGCCGACGCGGAGGGCGACGGCGTTGCCGATTACTACAGCTGGCAGGAGGACGGCAGCCTGACGAGCCAGTCCTCTGCCAGACTCTCCGTCACCATGGCGGAGCTGAATCAGCAGGGACGCGTGACCCAGGGAACGCTGCAGGAGGAGATTCCGGCGCTGTTTGTCACCGGCGTGACGGAGAGCGCCCGGGCCGTCACGGACATCCTGGCGGTGCGGAACGGGGAGCTGGCGAATCTGGTGATCTCGGATGTCACGGGAGTCTCGGGTGAGATCGCGCCGTTTTCCTCCCTTTACCCGACAGACATCAACAACGATGGGCTCACCGAGGTGCCCTGCCCGGTGGAGGCCTATGCACAGGGCGGCGAGGAGGGGCTCTCCTACCAGCGGGTGGACTGGTACGCGTATGACCGCGGGGGCCGGGCCCATCTGGCGCTCCAGACCTATCACAATGTGGAGGACGGGTGGTATCTGCGGCTGCCGGAGGAGTGGGTGGACGGCATCTGGGCCAGCCGGACCACAGTGACGGATGAGGCCACGGTGACGTTCTTCGCCGTGAACCGGGAAGGAGCGGCCGAGCCTTTCCTGCGGATTACCGCCATTACTGGAAGCAACCGGGAGACCCGGGCCGTGCGGAGCGGACGCTTTCTGCTGGGCCGCCTGTCGGAGGTGATCTATACTGGAGAACTGCTGGAAGCCAATGAGAGCTGGCAGCACGGCATGACGGCGGACGAGGTGCGGGAGGCATTCAGCGTGATCACGGCAGAATGGACCACCGGGGATTATTAAGAGACCTGCCACCATGGAGGAAAAGGGGTGCAAACGATGAAAAAAGTGCTGGTTTTAGAGGACGAATCCAGTATCCGCAGTTTTATTGTGATCAATCTGCGCCGGGCCGGCTATGACGTCATCGAGGCGGAGACCGGCGAAGAGGCCTTGGAAAAACTCAAGGAGAACCCGGACACGAAAGTGGCCCTGCTGGACATCATGCTGCCGGGGATC
>CAJFNE010000139.1 GCA_904393855.1 uncultured Oscillibacter sp.
CGCGGCATGGTGCTCTCCGTCCGGCCCATGGGCGGCGACGCCCTGGTGGAGGTGGCCTTCGACAACCTGGGCAAGAAGAAGCTGATGCTGAAATCCGCCGGGGCCCACATGAGGAAACTGTGATGCTGGATAAAAAGACTTGGATGGAGGCCTATATCCAGGCCATTCGGGCCGCCTTCGGGGACCGGGTGCGGTACATCGGCCTCCAGGGCAGCCGGGGCCGGGGAGAGGCCGGGCCGGACAGCGACATCGACGTGGTGTGCATCCTGGACACCTGCTCCCTGGAGGACCTGAAGACCTACCGGGCGGCGGTGGAGCCTCTGCCGGAGCGGGACAAACTGTGCGGCTTCGTCTCTGGGGCGGCGGAGCTGGCCGCCTGGGATCGCGCGGACCTGTTCCAGTTCCGCCACGACACCACTGACTGGTACGGCTGCCTCGTGGACCTGCTGCCGCCGGAACAAGAGGAGGACGCCCGCCGGGCCCTCCACACGGGGGCCTGCGGGCTGTACCACCTGTGCTGCCACAACTTCCTCCACGGCAAAAGCCGGGAGGCGCTGGCGGAGGCCTATAAGTCCGCCGGGTTCCTGCTGCAGGCCAAGGTATATGTGGAGCGGGGCGTCTACTGCCGCCGTCGGGCGGACCTGGTAGGGATGCTCACCGGGGCGGACCTGGACATCCTGCGAACTGCCCAGGCCCTGAAAGCGGGGGACTGTGGGGAGGAGCTGACAGCCCTGACAGAACGGCTGTTCACCTGGAGCGGGGAGATCATGCGCCGGTACAAAACCGCATTATGAAAGCACGGCCTGCCGGGGTTCGGCAGGCCGTGTTGCTTGAAAGGCAGGTCATAGGAAGAGCAGGGCTTCCCCGGTCAGGATTGCCAGGAAGAGCAGATTCCACAGGGTGAACTTCCCCAGGTAGCGCCCCTTACGCTGGGGATAGGCCGCCGCGAAGAACTTGAAAGAGATCAGGCTGGCCAGGGAGGCGATCAGCGTCCCCAGACCGCCCAGGTTCACAGCGGTGAGCAGGGCGGCAAAGTCCTCCGAGAAGCCGGAGAGCAGGATGGCGGCGGGCACATTGCTGAGGAATTGGCTGGCCAGGATGCCGGCCCACAGCTCATGGCCCTCCACCAAAAGCCGCAGCAGGTCGTTGACCTCTGGAATCCGCTTGAGGTTGCCGATAAAGACGAAGAAGCAGAGAAAGGTCAGAAGCAGGAAGTAGTCCACGGACCGGAACAGCTTCCGGTTCACCGCCAGTACCACCAGGATCACCGCCGCCAGGGCGGCGCCGTAGGGCAGGAAGCGGAACACCACCAGCAGGCACAGCGCCAAGAGGCCCAGAAAGGGCAGGAGCTTTCCCAGGGTGGGAGCGGGCGGGGCATTGTCCCGGGGCACCGCGTCCCGCACGGGCTCTGTGGGCTGGAGCAGCAGCGCCGCCAGCAGCAGGAGCAGGGACAGCCCCGCATAGGGCAGCACCGCCCAGGCAAACTGCCCCGCCGTCAGGCTGGCGGCGGAGAACAAGTAGAGGTTCTGGGGATTGCCGATGGGGGTGGCCATGCTGCCCAGGTTGGCCGCCAGGGTCTCCAGCACCACCACGGACAGCACCGGCTCATCCCGGCCGATCATCTGATAGACCAGCAGGGTGAAAGGGACAAAGGTCAGCAGCGTCACGTCGTTGGTGATGACCATGCTGCAGAAGAAGCACAGCAGCACCAGGATGGCAGCCAGGCTCCGCAGGCTGGAGGCCCGCCGCAGCAGGGACCGGCCCAGCAGCTCAAAGACGCCGAGAGACCGGAACCCAGCCACTATGGTCATAAGGCAAAAGAGAAGCGCCAGGGTGCGGTAGTCCGGATAGCGCAGGTAGCCGCCGTCCGGGGGTACCAGAAACATGGAGAGGACCGCCAGCACAGCGGACACGCAAAACACCGTCTCACGGTGGAACAGGGACTTTAAACGGTTCAGCACAGGCGGGAAAACCTCCTCAAAGCCCAAAGCAGGGCGAAATCCGCAAAAACTACCCGGGATGCCGGGCAAACGAACCGCACTATATCACAGGGAAGGCGGAAATGCAAGACCTGGAGATCCAGAGAAATGGGAAACGCTATGCAGCCGATCCGCCAGATGGTCCTGGGACAGCCCCGCCTGCGCTCCGCCCGGATGCGGGCCCCAACGCCAGAGGATTTCAAAAAAAGGACCTTTCCACGGGACCATTCCACTGCAAAACCGCTTTTGCAAGCAAAGGTTCTTTGCGGAGGGGCTTGCCGCCCTACGGTTCCACCAGGATGCCCAGAATCCGGGCCACCACCGCCGATTGGGCGGCGGTGATGACAGCGCCCCGCAGCTCCCGGCAGGTCTCCGACAGGACGATCCCATCCAGCGTGCAGGAAGTCAGGTCCATGCCGGTAAGAATGGTGCGGAACAGCTCCGCCCTGGTGAGGTCCGTATAGGTCAGTACCACCTTCTTCCATCGCATTTCCCGAAGCGCGGATTCTGTAAAGTTACATGCCTTGATGGAGACGTGCTCCCAGATGCCGCCGGTAAAGTTGCCGTAGCGAAGCAGGACCCTCTCCAGCGTCAGGTCCTTCCAGCGGGCCCGGTGCAGGTCGGCTCCATCCCACTTGCCGCCCTGGAGCTGGCAGTCCCTCCACCAGGTGCCGGAGAGACGGCAGCTCTCCAGGAGGCAGTCCGCAAAGGTACAGCCGGAGAAAGAAGCGCCGGAGAGGTCACAGCCCAGGAATTGACAGCCGCGGAAGCGGCAGTTTCGAAACTCCACGCCCGTAAGGTCCGCGGCCTCCAGCGTCTCCCGGAGCAGATCCAGGCCGGAGACCGGCGTTTCCTGTTCCCGGGCCTCCTCCAGCTGGGAGGGCAAGGGTCTCACAGCTGATCCTCCGGCATCCACAGCAGCTCCTCAAAGCTCTGGATATACACGTCGCAGAAGTCCCGCATCTCTTTCTCATCCTGGGAGAAGAAGCGGTCGTACACGCCCACCACCCGCATCTTCGCCGCCCGGGCGCCGCCGCAGGCGGCCAGACTGTCGTCGAAGATCGTGCAGTCCTCCGGCCGGACGCCGCCCTCCCGGGCGGCCAGCCGCCAGATCTCCGGGTCCTTCTTCTCCAGTCCCAGGTCATGGGCAAAGACAATCCGCTCGAAATACTTCTCCAGGTTCAGATGGTGCAGAGCGGTACGGCAGTGCTCCGGCACGCTGGAGGTCACCACCGCCATCCGGCGGCCCTCCGCCCTGCACTGCTTCAGATAGGCCCGAACGCCGGGTTTCACCGGCACGTGGGCGTAGAGGTCCCGGGCCAGGTCCATCCACTCCGCCATGATCTCCTCGCAGCTTTCGGAGAGGTGGCAGAACTCCTTGGTGAACTTGGCCGCCAGGGGAAAGATCGTGTGGGCCACCCCCTCGTAGTAGGCGTGGGTGTAGGGCATCCCCCGCCGGGCCAGGAACTCCCGGTCCACGTCTTTCCAGATGCCGTTGGAGTCGATCAAAGTGCCGTCCAAATCGAAGAGAAACATGCTCAGACCTCCGTTTCCAGCCAGAATCGCCAGGGAAAATCCCGGGCCTCCTCCGCGTAGTCCACGCCGATGCGGGGCCCGGCGCAGATCCGCTCCCGGATCGGGACGGGGGTGGGGAGGCCCAGATCTTCCGGCGAGTCGCAGACAAATAAAGTGTCACCGGTCAAATCCAAGCCGTTTTCCGCTCTGGACAGGGAAAACCCCTGGCAGACCTTGCCGGGACCATTCAGGAAGTTCTTCAGCCGGTAAGCGGTCAGGGGCTTGTCCCCGTAGCGCAGGCGGCGGATGACTTCCGCTCCGGCGGCGGGCTCCACACCCCGGATCAGCACCGCCGCCGGCTCGCCCTCCGGCTCCGTGACGAAGTTCAGGCAGTGGTACATCCCGTAGATCAGGTAGATATAGGCGTGGCCGGGGCCCAGGAACAACGTCTCCGTCCGGGCGGTCCGCCGGTAGTTGTAGGCGTGGCACGCCTTGTCGCAGCGGCCCACATAGGCCTCCGTCTCCGTGATGCGGCCTGCGAGGAAGGTGTCTCCCAGCCGTCGGACCAGGTATTTGCCCAGGAGGTGCTGGGCCACCTGGACCGTGTCGTCGTCATAAAATTCGCGGGGAAGCCTTGCCATTTTTTCACCTCGGTGTTACAATAGCAAACTGCCGCGGCGCATGGGCCGATGACGGGCCGCCCGCGGACAGAATGTGGAAATTCTTTGCGCGTTCCAGAGATACCGAGAGTATACCACGGAAGAGAGGATGGAGCAAGTCCCATGCAAGTCAACCATGTCCGGCAAAACCTGTTTCCCCTGCTGGCGGCCTTTATCTGGGGTACGTCCTTTGTGGCCCAGAGTGTGGCGGCCGATTCCATTGGACCCTTTACCTTCAACGCCGCCCGCTCTGCGGTGGCTTTTGTCTTTCTGCTGGCGCTGTCACTGATCCTCTGGCGGGCGCGGCGGAACACATTCGCGGCGGAGCCGGAGCCCCGGACCGGGACCTGGCGGGACCTGCTCATAGGGGGGCTCTGCTGCGGCGCGGCCCTGGCGGTGGCGTCTTTCCTGCAGCAGAAGGGACTGGAGACCACCACTGCCGGCAAGTCCGGCTTCATCACCGCCATGTACATCGTGATCGTCCCGGTGCTGGGCATCTTTTTGAAGCGAAAGGCTCCCCGGACCGTGTGGATCAGTGTGGTCCTGGCGGTTGTGGGGCTGTACTGCCTGTGCATGACGGGGTCTCTCTCGGTCAATGAGGGGGATTTCTACACCCTGCTATGCGCGTTCTGCTTTTCCGCCCACATCCTGGTGATCGACCACTTCACCCAGAAAGTGGACGGTGTGCAGCTGTCCTGCGCGCAGTTCTTCGTGGTTACCGTCCTGTC
>CAJFNE010000140.1 GCA_904393855.1 uncultured Oscillibacter sp.
GTGACCCAGCATCTGCTGGACGGCCTTCTGGAAAAGCGGTTCGACCTGGTGTTCTGCTCCCAGCCCCCGGCGGCCCTCCAGCTGACGGCCGTTCCGGTGGGCCGCCAGGACGTGGTTCTGATTGTCCCGCGCAATCATCCCCTGGCGGAGCTCCATACGGTGGATCTGGCGGAGACGCTTCCCTACCCGCAGGTCTATTTCTCCAAGGGCTCCGGCATGCGGGACGTTGTGGACGGCCTGTTCGCCCAGATCGGCGGCACACCGCAGATTGCCTACGAGACGGAAGAGGACCAGGTGATCGCCGGCCTGGTGTCGCAGGGCTTCGGAATCTCCGTGGTCCCCTATATGGAGATGCTGCTGCGGCTGGATGTGAAAATCCTTCAGATCAGCCGCCCTGTGCTGGAGCGGAATTTCTATCTGGTCAGCAATGACAGGGTCTATTCGACCCCGGCGGTGCGGCAGTTCCGGCAGTATGTTCTGAACGGCGGGTATCTGTGAATGTGTACAAGTTCCCAGCTGGGGATTTGTGCCTCATAGATGAAATCTATGAATTCATGAGAACTTTGAATAGGGACGAACGGGCTCTTTCGCCTACTCCACGGCAAATTTGCTGGAAAAATGCCGCTGGCGCCTCTCTGAAACGGATGATACGGCGATTACGCCATCACCACCACGGTCCTATTCAGGGCCGACCCGCCCTTCCCCATCAGATGAACAACCAGCAGCAGGACGGAGCCTCCGTCCTGCTGCTGATTTTCACACTGCCCGGCGCCGTCTCCAGACCCGCGGCGAGCATCCCCCGTCTCGTTTCCGCAACCGGCGCAATTTGGGAAACTTTTCAAGGGATTCAAACGTCTATCTTTCATAGCACGTCCCTGTATTTTGTTGTTGAGGTGGTTGTATGAAACGGTTATGTGCCCTGCTGCTGTGCGGGATCCTGCTGATTCCCCAGCTCTCCGCACCGGCTGCGGCGTTCTGGCCCACCCGGGCGGATGAGGCGGTGGCCTGGGGCAAAGAGATGTCCATCAGTCAGGAATTCCTGGACCAGTCGGGGGCGGTCGTCACCCGGGGCATGGCGGCCCAGCTGCTCTATGAGGCGGCGGGACGCCCGGAGATCTCCGGACCCTGTCCCTTCTCCGACGTATCCGGCGCCTATGCGGATGCCATTACCTGGGCGGCAGAACAGGGCTATATCAGCGGCATGGGGGACGGAACCTATGCCCCGGCCCGCTCGGTCACCCGGCAGGCCTTTGCCGCCATCCTCTGGCGGCAGGCGGGCTCTCCCAGCGTTCCAGCCCAGGATCTGAGCGCGTTCCAGGACGCGGACGCCACGGCGGACTGGGCCGGATCCCCCATCCTCTGGTGCCTGCAGACCGGGATCATGATGGGACGGAGCGCCGACCGGCTGGCCCCCGTGGGCACCCTCACGGTGACGGAAGCCCTGCTGATGCTGGCGCGGGTGCAGAATCTGCCGGATATCTCCGGCATCCGGACAGACCTGGATGCGCTCACCGCCTCTCCCCGGCCCATCGGCTCCCAGGGGGAGGCCGATGCCGCCCAGTACCTCCAAAAGCGTTTTGAGGAGATGGGCTACACCGTCACACTCCAGCCCTACACCGACAGTCAGGGCCGGCGCGGCAGCAACGTCATCGCGGTGAAGAAGGCCGCCTCTCCCAACGCGGACATCCTGATGCTCTCCGCGCACCACGACAGCGTCCCCACTGCGTACGGCGCCAATGACAACGCCTCCGGCGTGGCCGCGCTTCTCCACGCGGCGGAGGCGTTGCAGAACGTGTCCACCGACACGGAGCTGCGGTTCATCAGCTTTACGGATGAGGAGAACGGCAAGAACGGCTCCCGGGCCTACACCGCCTCCCTGTCCGAGGCGGAGAAGGCCCGGATGATCGGGGACATCCAGTTCGACATGCTGGGCGGCCTGGGCTCCGGCAGCACGATGGTGTGCACCATGGACGGGGAGGCCAACTGGGTCAGTGATCTGCTCCAGGAGAAGGATCCCGCCCTGCAGTTGGGGGCGGAGACCGCCAGCGACCACGCCTCCCTCCAGCTGGCGGGGGTCCCCTCTGTGCTGGTCATGCAGGATCAGCGGGGCTACCTCTACCACTCGATGGCGGACACCGCGGACCAGCTGAACCTATATGCCATCGCCCGGGCGGCGGAGACCGCCGTGGCTGCGGCCCAGGAGATCTGCGGCTCCAGCACCGGCTCCTATCAAAAGCTGGCCCAGGAGCAGGGCGCGGGGTACACCTACCGCCAGACCCGCCAGAACGTGATCTATTTCAGCAGCTCCAGGGCAGACACCGAGGCCTACATCGGCGTCGCCGGCGAGCTGATGGACACCCACGAGGTCTCCGGCAACGGCTGGACCGACACCTATGAGACCTATCGCTACTCCATGCGCTGGTTCGATGGGGAGACGCCCATGAACACCTACTACCAGTACCGCAACGGCTTCCTGGAGCGGATCACTATCCGCCCGGAGGAAACCGGCTACACCGCAGATCATGTGCGGACGCTCATCGAGGAGATGTACGGCGCCCCCACCTCGGAGGAGGAGGGGCAGGTCAGCTGGGCCGACGAGATTTACAGCAAGTACATCACCCTCTCCTCTGACGAGGAGGGGTGCCTGGTGTCCGTGGGCAACTACTCCGTGGGCATCACGAATGTGCTGGCCTCCTATCCGGTGAGCGGCGGTCAGGCCGCCATCACGGACCCGGAGGACGCCCTGGTGTGGGACTACCTGTGCTCCATCCTCCCCCTGGAGGCCCGGCAGAAGATCGCGGAATTCAACCTCTTCACCGACGGAACCAGCAATATCCTGGCCTATACCTCCCCCATCAAGGAGGGCGGGACCACGGACAACACCCGCTTCTCCATCAGCATCGACTACTATGATGTGTACGATGAGACCGGAGCGAAACGGGACTGGAGCAAGCTGACCTACACGATCCTGCACGAGTACGGCCACGTCCTGCTGGAGGACGACACCCAGGTCGATCTTTCCCTGGGCACCAGCACCCATGATCCGGCCACCTTCATCGAGGGGTCCTTCCGGAAGGCGTTCTACGACACCTTCTGGAGCCATCTGGGTGATACCGGCGTCGGGGATTACGAGGAGAACCCGACCCGCTACGTCAGCCGCTACGGCGCCAACTACTTCCACGAGGATATCGCGGACACGTTCGCTGTCTTCGTTCTGGGCGGCCAGCCCCAGGGGGACACCGTGGCGGAGCAGAAGCTGAACTTCTTCTGGGCGGACCCCGACATGGTGGAGCTGCGCGCCGCCATCCGGCGGAATCTGGACCTGGACTGGGCGGAGGCACCCAGTGACTCTTCCGCCCCGACCACGCCCCAGGGCAGCGTCGCGGTCGCAAGTCTGGACGCGCTTCAGGCGCAGCTGACCCAGGCCATCGCGGCGGCAGAGCAGCCCCCCGCCTTTGATGTGACTGCCCTGCAAGGGCAGCTAGAGCTTGCGCTGACAGTCCAGAACCTCTATAACGGCATCCTGTCCGACCACCCGGAATACAAGTATGCCTATGATATGGAGGTCTCCATCGGGACGGACGGCCTGCTGCGCTGTGTGGTCTCCTATATGCCCTACCGGACGGGATGCTATCCCGCCGGGTTCCGGGGCACGGAGGTCGCCTCTCTGTCCGATCTGGTGCAGGCGGCCCGGGACGGCCTCTCCCAGGAGAGCATCCCCATCCGCATCACGAACGCATCCATGAAGGTTGACGATATGAACCGGGCGCTGCAGCAAGCGGGCGGCGGCTGGCTGCTCTGCCAGCTCAGCCGGGACGGCACGGCCATCACCGTCACGCCCCAGGGCGGCCTAACCCGGGAGCAGGCCCTGAAGCGGCTGTCCGACACCGAGAAGCTGGCCCAGCGGGTCTATCAGGAGACCGTGTCGGCTGGCATGGAGGAGCTGGAGCAGGCGGAGGCCCTGTACACCTACCTGACGGAGGAGGTGCGCTATGACTTCCGCTACTACGGCAAGCCCGGCGAGATGCCCTATGCCTCCACCACGGCCTATGGCGCCCTCCAGGATCACCTGGCCATCTGCGGCGGATATGCCCAGGCCTTCCAGCTACTTCTGGAGCAGGCGGGCATCCCCTGCGTCACGGTCAGCGGCTCTCTGAGCGGGGAGAACCACATGTGGGCTCTGGCCCGGATCGACGGACAGTGGCTCTACTTCGATCCCACCAGCGACCGGGGCCGGGCCGCCTACGGCTTCGAGTTCTGCGGCGTGGAGGCCGACGGCCTGACCCGCCATACCTGGGATCAGGACCAGGCCCGGAAGATGGCGCAGGCCATTTATCCGTGACCTGCGGAGCTCCCGGGCTCCCCCCTCTTTGATATTCTCTGCCCCAGCGGGCGGGATCTGCAAGGATCCCGCCCGCCTTCTGTTGTCCTCAGCTGCCGAAAAATGTTTACAGTTTATTGATAGACGATTCCGTCTATTTATGCTATACTCCCAGAAAACAGACGATATCGTCTATAAATTGCAAAGGGTGAAATGCACATGGAACTTCTAGAAGAATTGCTGCGGCTGGCGCTCTCCATCCTGATCGCCTTCCTGGCCGGCAAGCTGATTGCAAAGGTCAAACTGCCCTCCATCCTGGGGTGGCTCATCGCCGGCATGCTCATCGGTCCCCACGCACTGAACCTGCTGGGGAATTCCGTCCTGGACTCCGCCTGGTTTGGAGTGCTGGAGAGCCTGCTGGAGTGCATCGTCGGCCTGATGATCGGCACGGAGCTGATCTGGTCGCAGATGAAAAAGGCCGGCAAGCAGATCCTGGTCACCACCATCACGGAGTCCCTGGG
>CAJFNE010000141.1 GCA_904393855.1 uncultured Oscillibacter sp.
GGGAAAAACAGTGGAAACCGGCGGCGGGCCGTGGTACACTGAGGACAGGAATCAAGTAAAGGAGACCGAGGATGAACGAACTGGAACAGAGAACCCTGGCCCGGCTGGAAAAGAACGGCTTCATGAATTACAACCACATCGAGATGGAGCAGGTGGAGCGGGATTACGCCGTGTTCCGCCTGCAGGTCCGCCCGGAGAACCGGAACGTCTACGGCATGGTCCACGGCGGCGCCATCTACACCCTGGCGGACAACGCCACCGGCTCCGCCGCCCACACCGACGGGCGGAACTACGTGACCCAGAGCGGCACCCTGCACTTCCTCCGCAACCAGAGGGAGGGCATCATCCGGGCCCAGGCCCGGGTGCGGCACCGGGGCCGCTCCACCGTGCTGGTGGCCGTGGACGTGGTGGGCGACGACGGCACCCTCCTGGCCTCCGGGGAGTTCTCTTTCTTCTGCATTGGCTGAGGGCGCGAAAAGCCCCCCTCCATGAGGGGGGCTTTCGTTTTGCGTAAAAGTCCTACAGGAAGCTCTGGGCGGATTTCAGGCCGTAGGCCGGCGCGGCGGTCAGGGCCGCCCGGTTGATGGCCCGGGCCATGCACTCCGTCATGAGGGCGCCCAGGGCGTCCACGCCCACCTCCACCTCGCCGGAGGCCATGACGAAGATGGTGTCCCCGTCGGCGGTGGTGTGCACCGGCCGGATGGCCTGGGCGAAGCCGTTGTGGGCGATGCTGGCCAGCTTGTTGCACTGGCACTTGTCCAGCTTCGCGTTGGTGATGACGCAGCCGATGGTGGTGTTGCCGCCCCAGAGGGAGCGGCTGCGCTCGATCTCGCCGTACATCACCTGTACCGTGTCCGCAAAGGCGGCGCGGTCCTCCGTCAAAAGGCCCGCCAGAATTTTGCGCGTGTCGTAGTCGATGACGTCGCCCAGGGCGTTCACCGCCACGATGGCGGCGCACTGGACCGCGCCCACCTGGGCCGCGTAGATGCCCAGGCCTGTCTTCATCATGCCGGCAGGGCCGTGGAACTTGCCCACGGTGGCCCCGGTGCCGGCGCCCACATTGCCCTCCGCCGGCTCCGCGCCGCTCCAGGCGTTCTGGCAGGCGGCGTAGCCCATGACCTTGTCCGGGCGCACCTGGTTGCTCACCAGCTCCAGGTCGAACAGCGACGCGCCGCATACGATGGGCACGTTGCCGAAGCCGCTGTCAAAGCCGATGCCCTTCTCCCACAGGAACTGCATGGCGCCGTCCCCGGCCTCCAGGCCGAAGGCGCTGCCGCCGGAGAGCATCACGCAGTGGATCTGCTGGACGGTGTTCACCGGCCGCAGCAGCTCCGTCTCCCGGGAGGCGGGGCTGCCGCCCCGGACATCCACCCCGGCCCAGGCCCCCTGCTCGCAGAGGATGGCGGTGCAGCCGGTGGCGTGCTCCGCGTCCTGGGCGTGGCCGATTTTGAATGCGCGGATTTGGGAAACAGGAATTTCTTGCATACATGTAACCCCCCATCAGACAAGAGACCGGGAAGCGGGAACCGCCCCCCGGCTCTTCCCGCGAAGTCAAGTGGAAACAGGCCGCGTCAGGTGCTCATCAGGATCGTGGCCGCCTGATACAGGGCGATGACCACGCCGAAGAAGCCCTCGCCGGCCAGCAGGCCGGAGGCGATCACGGTGCCGGTGCTGCCCTGAGCGAACTTGGGGGCCGCCTTCTCCACCACGAAGCGGATGAAGCCGCCCAGGCAGGCCGTCAGGGACAGGTAGAAGGGCAGGTAGATGCCCAGGCCCAGCATGGTGAAGCGCGGGGTAATGAAGTAGATGATGATGGAGGCGATCAGGCCGCCGAAGAACACCGGGACGTTGGCGATGCCGCCCACCACGGAGGCCACAGCCGCCGCCTGAGCCGCCGGGAACATCTCGCTGCCGAACACGCTGCCGCCGTAGGCGGACACCAGCACCAGCATGACGCCCACAGCCACCACGGCGCCGATGACGCCGCCGATGAACTCGCCGTACCACTGGGCCTTGGGGTCAGAGTGGAGGATGCTGCCGGACTTGAAGTCGTTCATCACGTCGCCGGTGAGGCCGGCGGCGATAGCCACGATGGCCGCCACGAACACGGCCTGGGTGACCTCCAGGCTGCAGGCCACCTTGGCAATGGCCATGACGAAGATGCCAAAGACCTCCATGGGGTTGATGCCGGACTGGCCCACACACTGGGAGGACATGGCCGTGGTCAGCCACACGCCCAGCAGAGTGATGATCACCGCCACCACCGGCAGGTCCAGCACGAAGATGAAGAGCACCGCCAGAATCAGGATCACGATGGGGGCCCAGCGCATGGGGACGATGGCGTCGCTGGCCTGGCCCTTGCTGAACATACCGCCGAAGATGTTCTTGGCCCGGGGAATGATCTCCTTGGCGGTGATGGCCAGGCCCACGCCCACCATCCACCCCAGGCCCAGGGAGCTCTTGACGCCGGCGGCGGCCGTGGCGTCCAGGAGGCCGGACATCTGGCCGCCCATCAGGATCACGCCGTCGCCGATCAGGGCGCCCAGGAACCACACGAAGATGGTGGCGGGGCCGATCAGGAAGCCCACGGCGATCATCATGGGGGACCACCAGATGCCGCCGCTGGAGCCGTACTGCTGCATGAAGCCGAAGTTCCACATGGCGGGCACCTTGGCGAAGGCATCCCGCAGAAGCGTCCAGATGCCGGCCACGGCAAAGGAGCCGGCCAGGGCGCCGGTCTGCTTACCGCCCTCATCGCCCACGACCACCACCTCCGCGGCGGCCTGGCCCATGGCGTAGGGCATATCCGCATCCACCACGAAGTGCTTGCGGATCAAAGAGGTAAAGATGAGGCCGAGAATCGTGCCGCCCACGGTGACGAGCATCACCTGCAGGACGTTGAATTCCGCGTCATTGTTGAGGATGAAGATGCCGGGGACTGTGAAAGCCAGTCCGCCGGCCACCATGGAGCCCGCGGACATGCAGGTGTGGGCCACATTGATCTCATTGACATTGGTGTTGCCCAGCGCCTTCAGGGCGAAGAGGGACACCAACGCCACGAACATGATGGGCCAGGGCAGGGACGAGGCCTTCAGCGCCACGAACATGGAGGAACAGGTCAGGACGATGGAACCGATAACGCCGATGACGATTGCCCGCACGGTAAACTGCTCCTTAAAGGAGCTGGCGTGCTTGACTTTGCTTTGATCTAAAGCCATAGGGACACCTCCTGCGATTCATGATTTCTGACACCAATTTTCATAAATTCTCCTCTGCGCGCGGTTGGAAATCCTGCCGATGCATCCCTCCTTCCCATGGGGTCCGGGTGGGGGCCGGGGAGATATCGCCAGATAGGGCATACGTATGGGAAAGCCCCGTATGCGATATGATGTTCCGCTCACCCCCTGTTATCATACAAGATACACCTGTTCGACCGGAAAGGCAATTGAAATTCAACAAAATCGGCAATTCTGACGAATCAAATACAGATAATATGTGGATTTTAAATAACAAAAATCCGGACTTAAATAGAACATATGTTTTGGCTTTGCGGATTTTGGCAGCCTGACTCTGTATAAAATATGCGGGATCATAAGAAAAAGACCGGGCATAACTCCTCCAAAAAACCGAAAAAAAGAATGGTTTTTCGGAGAAGAAGCCTCTGATCTGTAAAAAAGGTTTACATTTGTGGGATTGCGCGAAGCGGTGGGATGCTGAAAAAACTTTCACAGAATATGAGCCGCATTGTAAAGTAAAGCTTGTATAAATTTCATAATTAATGCTTTACATAACAGAAAATTGATGGACAAATTATATCATTTGCTGGGGAGAACACCGGCTATCTCTGCAAAGAATCCGCCTAGCTGCCGGTATGCAAATTTCTTCATGGAGATTCGTCCGGCTGCCCCGCAGTCCCGGTGCCGGCCCGCTTCCCCGCGGTCTATCCGCCGGGGGCGTAATTTTCAAAAATTTTATTTGACAAACGGAGAAAACATGATATGATAGTGCGAGAATTGAATCATACGGCGTGGATAAGGACGAGTATCCCTGCGGGCCCAGCCAAGAGAGCCGCCGGACGGTGTAAGGCGGCGAGGGACGGAGGGGGAAAATCACCTTGGAGCCTCCTGCTGAAAGACGACGCATGAGTAAGCGTGGACGTGTGATGCCCGTTACAGCATCGGCCCGTGACGGCGGGCAGTGAGGGGCCGCTGCCCGCAAGGGGACGGCAAGAAGAGTGGTACCGCAGAGTGTTTGCAAACGCTTTGTCTCTTGGAGAAGAGGCAAAGCGTTTTTTCTTTGCAAGGAGGTTGCCCCATGAAATGCCCCAACTGCGGGAGAGGGAAATGGAGGCCGGTTGGCTGACAGCCGGCGGCAGGCCGATTTTATGGACAACGGAACAGCGAAGTTTTACGGCCATTCCCGCCGGGGAGGACGTCTTGCTGCAGCCTGCCGCAATATTCACAAGGAAAAATCGGACTGCGGCACACCTTTGCCGGAACTGTAAAATTGTCATGGCTCTATATCAATCATAAAAATCAGCAAATAAGTTTCTAATAGGAGGAAGCATATGGACTACAACCAGACCATCAATCTGCCGAAAACGGATTTCCCCATGCGGGCGGGGCTGCCCAAGCGGGAGCCGGAGATGCTGGAGCGGTGGAAGAAGATCGACGTCTACCGCACGCTGCTGAAGAAGAACGAGGGCAAGCCCCTCTTCTCCCTCCACGACGGCCCTCCGTTCTCCAACGGCGCCCTGCACATGGGCCACGCCCTGAACAAGTCCATCAAGGACTTCATCACCCGGTCCTACGCCATGCGGGGCTACTACACCCCCTAT
>CAJFNE010000142.1 GCA_904393855.1 uncultured Oscillibacter sp.
CCCCAGGAGAACAAGATGGGCGTCATGCCGGTGGGACGGCTGCTGGCCGGCATGGCGATCCCCATGATGATCTCCATGCTGGTCCAGGCCTTCTACAACGTGGTGGACAGCATCTTCGTGGCTCAGCTCAGCGAGGACGCCCTGAACGCCGTGTCCCTGGCCTTCCCCCTGCAAAACCTGATGATCGCTTTCGGCGGCGGCACCGCCGTGGGTATCAACGCCCTGCTCTCCCGCTCCCTGGGGGAGAAGAACCAACACATGGTGGACAAGGCTGCCAACACCGGCATCTTCCTGTCCCTGTGCAGCTTCGTGGTATTCGCCCTGATCGGCGTCTTCTTCTCCCGGACTTTCTTTGAGCTGCAGGCCGGCGGAGAGGAGATCATCGTGGAGTACGGTGTGGACTACGCCTTCATCTGCCTGGGCCTCTCCATCGGCATCTTCTGCCAGTTCTGCTTCGAGCGGCTGCTGCAGTCCACCGGCCGCACCACCCTGGCCATGATCACCCAGCTCACCGGCGCGGTGATCAACATCATCATGGACCCGATCCTGATTTTCGGCTACTTCGGCTTTCCCCGGCTGGAGGTGGCCGGCGCCGCCATCGCCACGGTGATGGGCCAGATCATCGCCGCCGCCCTGGCTCTCTTCATGAATTTCAAGTTCAACCACGAGGTCCACATCCGCCTGCGGGAGATCCGGCTGGACCGGCAGGTGGCCAAGGAGATCTACCGGGTGGGCTTTCCCTCCATCGTCATGCAGTCCATCGGCTCCATCATGGTCTTTGGCATGAACAAGATCCTCTTTGGCTTCACCAAGACCGCCACGGCGGTGTTCGGCGCCTACTTCAAGCTGCAGAGCTTCATCTTCATGCCGGTGTTCGGTCTGAACAACGGCATGGTGCCCATCGTGGCCTATAACTTCGGTGCCATGCGGATGGACCGGGTGAAGAAAACCGTGAAGCTGGCGGTCTGCTCCGCAGTGGGCATCATGGCGGTGGGCCTGGCCATCTTCCAGCTGGCGCCGGAGCTGCTGCTGAGCTTCTTCGACGCCTCCGCCGAGATGTCCGCCATCGGCTCCGTGGCCCTGCGGATCATCAGCATCTCCTTCCTGTTCGCGGGCTTCTGCATCATCGCCGGTTCCGTTTGCCAGGCCATTGGCAATCCTTTCTACTCCCTGATCGTCTCCGTGGCCCGGCAGCTGGTGGTCCTGCTCCCCGTGGCGTGGCTGCTGTCCCAGACCGGGCGGCTGGAGCTGGTATGGGCGGCTTTCCCCATCGCGGAGCTGATGTCCCTGACCCTCAGCTCCATCTTCCTCCGCCGGACCCTGCGGTCCGCCGACGCCCGCCTGAAAAACCGGACGGCTGAAGCCCCCGCCGCACAGGCCTGATTGCACAGACGAAGCCCCCGGACGCTGCTGCGTCCGGGGGCTTCTTGCTTGCCGCGGGTTACTGGTTCAGGAAGCTCTGGGGGTCCACCGGCTCCCCGTCACAGGTGACGGAGAAGTGCAGGTGGGGTCCCTGGGCGGCCTCCGCCGCGGCGGTATCCCCCACGGCGCCGATGAACTGGCCGGCGGAGACGGTGTCCCCCTCCGCCACGCTGGGCTCCGCCTGCAGGTTGGAGTACGTGGTCTGATAGCCGCCGTCGTGCTCGATGACCACAGTGGTGCCCATCAGGGGGTCCTCCTCCACGGAGATCACGGTCCCGGAGGACGCCGCCAGCACGGACGTGCCCACCTCCGCGGCGATGTCCACGCCGTCGTGGGTGCGCCAGTCCCCCAGGGTGGCGTTATAAACCAGCTCCTCCATGGAGAAAGCGGTGACCACCTCCCCCTCCAGCGGGTCCACCAGCTGCCGGGGGATCTCGGCCACCACAGGGGTGTCGTCAATCTCCACCTCCGGCATCACCGCCGGAGTCTCCACAGGCTCAGGGGCGATGGTCTCCACCACGGGTTCCTCCGCGGAGACCTCCACCTCCGGGGCGGGATCTGTGACAATGGCCTCCTCCGACGGTGCTTCCTCCTCCAGCCGCTCCTCCGGCGAGACACCGCCGAACAGCAGGAAGTAGCCGCTGACGCCGATCACCACCAGGCAGACCGCCATGGTGATATAGAACTCCGCACTGCCGCGGATCGCATCCCATTTCTTGCTCATGTATCGTACCTCCCTCAAATTTTGGGTCTGAGGGAAGTATGGACCAAACATGGAACCCTTATACAAGAAAAGCCGGCCTTTTCAGGCCGGCTTTGCAAAAACGTGCCATTATTTGACAATCAGCGTCTGTCCCGTCATCTCCGCGGGACAGGCCAGTCCCATCACATCCAGAATCGTGGGGGCGATGTCCGCCAGCCGTCCGCCGGACCGCAGCTCGGTCCCGGCGCCGCAGAGGATGAAGGGCACGGGGTTGGTGGTATGGGCGGTCATGGGGCTGCCGTCGGGCTCCTTCATCTGCTCGGCGTTGCCGTGGTCGGCGGTGATGATGGCGATGCCGCCCATCTTCAGCGTGGCATCCACCACCCGGCCCACGCAGGTGTCCACGGTCTCCACCGCCTTGACGGCGGCGTCATAGACGCCGGTGTGGCCCACCATGTCGCAGTTGGCAAAGTTCAGAATGACGACGTCGTAAGCTCCGGACTCGATCCGCTCCACGCATTTGTCCGTCACCTCCGGGGCGCTCATCTGCGGCTGGAGGTCATAGGTGGCCACCTTGGGAGAGGGCACCAGTACCCGGTCCTCGCCGGGGAACACCGTCTCGCTGCCGCCGTTGAAGAAGAACGTCACATGGGCGTACTTCTCCGTCTCCGCGATCCGCAGCTGGGTCATCCCCATTTGGCTCAGGAACTCGCCCAGGCCGTTGCGCACCGTGAGCCGGGGGTACGCCACCTCCACGTTGGGCATGGTGGCATCATACTCCGTGTTGCACACGAAAGTCACCGGGAAGAGCTGCCGGGTGAAGCCATCAAAGTCCGGGTCCACCAGGGTCCGGGTGATCTCCCGGGCCCGGTCCGGCCGGAAGTTGAAGAAGATGATGCTGTCGTTGTCGGAGATGGTGCCGTCGGGGTCGCAAACCACCGGCTCCACGAACTCGTCGGTAATCCCGGCGGCGTAGGAGTCCTTCACGGCGGCCACCGGCACCGGGTTCGTGTGGGCTGCCTCGCCGTAGACCATGGCGTCATAGGCCTGCTCCACCCGGTCCCACCGCTTGTCCCGGTCCATGGCGTAGTACCGGCCCATAACCGTGGCGATCTTCCCCACGCCCAGCTCCCGGCACTTCTCCACCGTCTGGGCCACGAAATCCGCGCCGGAGGTGGGGGACACGTCCCGCCCGTCCAGGAAGGCGTGGATATAGACCCGCTCCAGCCCCTGATCTTTCGCCAGCTTCAGCAGCGCGAACAGGTGCTGGATATGGGAGTGAACGCCGCCGTCAGACAGCAGGCCCATCAGGTGGAGGGCGGTGTTCTGCTCCCTGCAGGCGCTGATGGCGTGGAGATAGGCCGGGTTGGTAAAGAAGTCGCCGTCCGCAATGGATTTGGTGATGCGGGGCAGGTCCTGAAAGACCACCCGGCCGGCGCCGATGTTGGTATGCCCCACCTCGCTGTTGCCCATCTGCCCCTCCGGCAGCCCCACATCCAGCCCCGATGCAGACAGCTCCGTATGGGCATACTCCTGGAAGAATTGATCCAGACGGGGCGTACTGGCCGCCCGGACGGCATTGCCGTCCGTCTTATCGGACAGGCCAAAGCCGTCCATGATAATCAGGGTGGTTGGCGTTTTGTTCATAAAAACCTCATTTCGCACACATGCAAGGATCGTTGATCACAGGAAAGGATATGAAGAAGCTTTCCTCCCCCCACAAGCAATTATTCCTGATTGGCCGCGTTGATGATGTCCACAAACTGGTCGGGCTTCAGGCTGGCGCCGCCGATGAGTCCGCCGTCGATATCCGGCTGGGCCAGCAGCTCCGCGGCATTGGAGGGATTCATGGAGCCGCCGTACTGGATGGTGACGCTGCGGGCCACCCGGGCGCCGTACAGGGAGCGGATGGTGGCACGGATGGCGGTGCACACCTCGCCGGCCTGCTCGCTGGTGGCGGTGCGGCCGGTGCCGATGGCCCAGATGGGCTCATAGGCGATGATGCAGCGGCGCAGCTTTTCCGCGGGCACGCCGTACAGGGCGCTCTTCACCTGCAGGGTGACCCACTCGGCGGTCACGCCGCTCTCCCGCTGCTCCAGGCTCTCCCCCACGCAGATGATGGGGTTCATGCCGGCATCCAGCACAGCGTGGACTTTCTTGTTGACGGAGGCATCCGTCTCGCAGAAATACTGCCGCCGCTCACTGTGGCCCACGATGACGTACTTGACGCCCAGGTCCTTCAGCATGCTGGCGGAGACCTCGCCGGTATAGGCGCCCTTCTCCTCAAAATACACGTTCTCCGCGCCCACGGAGATGCGCAGGTCCTTGAACGCCTTGGCCGCCACGGAGATGTTGCAGGCGGGGACGCAGATCAGCGTCTCGCACCACTTGGCCCGGGGCATGATCTTTCTCAGCTCCTCGGCAAACTTCTTGGTCTCGGTGGCGGTCATGTTCATCTTCCAGTTGCCGGCAATGACGGTTTTCCGATATCTGCGGTTCATAATTCGTTCCTATCTCCTTACTATGTCTGATGAGAGTTGAGCCGGCGCGCACAGCCTGGGTTCCCCTGCGGACATACCTTTGCCCGCGCTGTGAACCGGCCCGAAATGGGATCCCTTGTCCCACGAAAAAACCTATTCATTTATAGCGAAATTATGCGGATTTGTCAAGAGTTCCGGCAGATTTTCAGCAGGAATCTCCCGTTTTC
>CAJFNE010000143.1 GCA_904393855.1 uncultured Oscillibacter sp.
TTTCGGCAAGATCGAAAAGAAAATGGGGGGCGCGTTGCCGCCAGCAATCTGGCACTCCCCCGGGCGACCACAGGTCGCCCCTACACCCCGCCCGAACGGGCGCATCTGCCCAGCCATCACCATGGCCCATGCCCCGCCCCATCGGACGCACCCCCTTCCCCCAGCATAGAAAAGCCCCCGGCCTTTCCTTTCGGCCGGGGGTTCTTTGTATTTTGGGGATCTCAGGACGGCTGTCCATCCTCCGCGCTCTCCTGCCGGGCGGCGGCCGCCGCCTCCAAAGCCTGCCGGCAGAAGTACGCCTGGCTGTTCAGGGGCGGCTCCTCGTTCCGCACCCGGGTGTAGACGCCGCTGGCGTCCAGCTGGCGGGCCTGCTGGTTATCCCGCAGCATGACGCGGAAGCTCTCCACCAGACGCTGCCTTAGGTCCGGGTCCCGGATGGGCACCGCCACCTCCACTCGGCGCAGGGTATTCCGGGTCATCAGGTCCGCGGAGGAGATGTACACCTGCCGCCGCTCCTCCGTGCCGAAGATGTAGATGCGGGAGTGCTCCAGGAAGCGGCCCACGATGCTGATCACCCGCAGGTTCTCCGTGGCCCCCGGCACGCCGGGCCGCAGGCAGCAGATGCCCCGCACGATCATGTCCACCTGCACGCCGGCCTGGGAGGCCTCGATCAGCCGGTCGATGATGGTCTTGTCCGTCAGGGAGTTGATCTTGAAGCCGATGTAGGCCGGCTCCCCAGCCCGGGCATGGGCGATCTCCCCGTTGATCCGGTCCAGCACCTGGTTCTGCAGGCAGTGGGGGGCCACCATGAGCACAGGACTCTCCTCCACGGTCTCCCCCAGAGCCAGGGCCTGGAACACCGCCGCGGCGTTCAGGCCGATCTCCGGGTCCGCCGTCATGAGGGACAGGTCCGTGTACAGCCGGGCGGTCTTCTCGTTGTAGTTGCCAGTGCCGATCTGGGTGTAGTACTCCACCTGGTCCGCACCCTTGCGGGTGATCAGGCACAGCTTGGAGTGGACCTTGTAGCCGTCCAGTCCGTAGACCACCTGACAGCCGGCGTCCTCCAGCCGGCGGGACCACTCGATGTTGTTCTCCTCGTCGAAGCGGGCCTTCAGCTCCACCAGGACGAAGACCTCCTTGCCGTTCTCCGCAGCCTCAATGAGGGCCTCCACCACCTTGCTCTGCCGGGCCACCCGGTAGAGGGTCATCTTGATGGAGATCACCCGGTCGTCGTTGGCGGCCTCCTGCAGCAGGTCCAGGAAGGGCCGCATGGACTGGTAGGGGTAGGAGAGCAGCTTGTCCTTCTCCCGGATCTGCTCCAGGATCGGCCGGCCGCTGTGGAAGTCCGGGGACCGCTGGGGAATGAACCGCTCATAGAATAGCTCCGGCGACTGGCGGAGGGTATCCGCCATCTGCCCCAGGAAGCTGAGGTCCAGGGGCGTGCCGCTGCGGAGGACGTAGGCCTCCGGCACATCGGCATAGCGGCACAGGGCCGTGACGATCCCCTCGTCCAGCTGCCGGGACAGCTCCAGCCGCACCGGGGCCAGCCGCCGCCGGCGCTTGATGAGCTCCACCATGAACTCCCGGTAGTCCAGGTCCTCGTCGTACAGGGCGTCCGCGTCGATGTCCGCGTTGCGCGTGATGCGGATCAGGGACTTGGACTTCACCCGGTAGCCCTTGAACACCTTGTAGATGAAGTGGAGGATCAGCTCCTCCGACAGCATGGACTCCCCCGGGCGGCCCGGCACGGCGATGAGCCGGGGGAACACCCCGGCGCCGCAGGGGATGATTCCCAGCTTCTCCTTGCCGTTCTTGCCGGTCAGCTCCACCACCGCGTAGATCATGCCGCTGCGGAGGAAGGGGAAGGGCTGCCGCTTGCCCACCATGATCGGGGAGAGCAGCGCGGCGATCTCCGTGTCGAAGTAGGCCTCCAGGGCCCGGCCCTCCTCCTGGCCGATCTTGCGGAAGTCCACCAGCCGCAGGCCCTGGGCCTCCAGCTGCGCCAGGAGATCGTCATAGACGGCGGTTTTCCTGGCGTCCAGGGTCTGCACCTGGTCCAGCACCGCCCGGATCTGCTCCTCCGCCGTCAGGTGGGTCTTGTTGTCCCGGAGGTCCCGGGACAGGGTCATCTGATCCACCAGGGACCCCACCCGCACCATGAAAAATTCGTCCAGGTTGCTCTGGTAGATGGAGAGAAAGTTCAGCCGCTCACATAAGGGCACATCCTCCCGCGCCGCCTCCTCCAGCACCCGCTCATTGAATTTCAGCCAGCTGAGCTCCCGGTTGATATAGAGTTCCCGCTTTGTCATGTGTCTGTTCTCCTCTTTCTCTCCTGGTTCGCCGTCCGGGACCGGCGGCGGCTCCGGCTGCCGGGCGTCCCCGTCCCGGCCCCAGCCGGCGAGCCCCCGCAGTATCTCCCAAAATGTCTTTCCCACAGCCGCTCCCCTCTCCCAGCGTCCGCCGCTCCGGCCTCCCAGCCGCTCAGTCCGCGCGTCTTTCCTCCCGCAGCACCCGCCGGTACAGGTATCCCTCCCGGACACCGGTGCGGCTGATATACAGCTCCCGGTCGCAAAGGGCGCCGCTCACCAAATCCATCCACAGCACTCCCGGCAGGATCGTGTGGATCCGGTCGGGGCAGTTGTTCAGGATCAGCTGGCGCACGGTTCCGTCCTGCTTCTGCAGCTCCTTGTTCAGCTTATGCAGCTCCTTGGGGGTCATGCGCCGCTCCAGCTCCGGCCGGCCGTACCAGGCGTTGGCGATCTTCAGCACCGCCCGGGCGGTGCCGCCCACACCGCACACCCGGCCCACCCGCTCCAGGGGGAGGTCGGCCGCCTCCAGGGTCCTGCGGGCCAGCTCCTGCATGTCCTCCAGCTCCCGGCTCTTGGGCCAGATCTTGGACACGCAGCTCTTAAACAAATTCAGGGAACCCAGGGGCAGGCTCTGGGCCCGGAGGATCTTCCCCTCCCGGACCTCCACGATCTCCGTGCTGCCGCCGCCGATGTCAAAGAGCGCCCCGTCCCGCAGGTCCAGCGTCTGCACCGCGCCGTAGTAGCCCAGCTCCGCCTCCTGGTCGCCGGAGAGCACGTCCACGTCCACGCCGGTCTCCTCCCGGATCTGGGCCACAGCCTCCTCGGAGTTGCGGATGTTCCGCAGAGGCGCCGTGGCGAACACATGCATATTCTCGATGCCGAAGTGCCGCAGCAGGCCCCAAAAGTTCCACAGGGAGGAGCAGGCTCGCCGGATGCCCGCTTGGGACATAACCCCGTCGCTGATATAGTTCACAAGGCCCGCCATCTCCTTTTTGGAGAAGAGCAGCTCATAGTCCCCCCGGGGCAGAATATGATAAACCGAAAGGCGGACGGTATTGGACCCCAGGTCCACGATCGCATAATTCATGGTGCGTCACCTTCTGTCTGTTGATAGCCATACGGGTTCATTATGCCGCGCCTGCGTTAAATCTAAAAGCGGATTTCTGTGAGATTTCTGTAAACTCTCCCGCCCGCCCAGGCCTTTGTGAAGTTCCTGTGAAATGTAATTCAAGAGTTTGTAACTCCCCTTGCGGCCCGGATTCCCGGTACTATACTGCATCCTGGGTCCGCCGTCCGCGGGCCCGGGAAAATCCCTGAGATGCTGAAAGAGAAGGAAGGAATTTGCATGAACATGAAGAAGCGGGTTCTGGCCTGTGCCCTCTGCGGGGCCCTGGTGGCCGGGACCGCCATCCCCGCCCTGGCCGCCACCGTCCACTATAACGACGGCGCCACCGTGGGCGGCAGCGCGGAGTGGGCCGCCTGGACGGAGGAGTGGAACACCGTCGCCACGGACTACACCCAGGTGTCCCTGACCCCCGGCGAGGACGAGACGGAGCTGAACTTTGCCTGGTACAGCCTGGACAACGGCTCCGCCGCCACCCCCGTGGTGCACTTCGGCACGGACCGGAACAGCCTCACCGCCTACACCGGCACCGCCGGCGCCGTGGACACCAGCCTGACGGACGGCGTGGCCTATCACTACAATCACGTCACCGTCACCGGCCTGGAGCCCAACACCACCTATTACTATACCGTGGAGAAGAACGGCGTTCAGACCGCGGTGGAGACCTACCAGACCCGGAGCTTTGACACGGTCAAGATGCTGTATGTGGGCGATCCCCAGATCGGCGCCTCCAAGGGTCAGCCCCAGGGCAGCGAGACCCTGGCCGCTGAGTCCGGCGCGGCCAACACCGCCGCCCGGAACGACGCTTTCGGCTGGAACCGGACCCTGGAGGCCGCCCTGGCCCAGGACAGCGACGTGAGCTTCATCATCTCCGCCGGCGACCAGGTCAACAAGACCGGCCAGGCCAAGGAAGAGGAGTACGCCGGCTACCTGAGCCCGGACGCGCTGGCCTCCCTGCCCGTGGCCACCACCATTGGCAACCACGACTCCCTGAACCCCGACTACATGTATCACTTCAACAACCCCAACGCCACGGACTACGGCTCCACCCAGGCCGGCGGCGACTACTACTACTCCTACGGCAACGGCCTCTTCATCGTGCTGAACACCAACAACTATAACGTGGCCGAGCACGAGCAGGCCATCCGGGAGGCCGTGGCCTCCGACCCCAACGCCGCCTGGCGGGTGGTCACCATCCATCAGGACATCTACGGCTCCGGCCTGGATCACTCCGACACGGACGGCATGATCCTCCGCACCCAGCTGACCCCCATCTTCGATGAGTACGACATCGACGTGGTGCTCCAGGGCCACGACCACACCTACAGCCGCTCCAAGCTGCTGTACGGCGACGGCCAGAC
>CAJFNE010000144.1 GCA_904393855.1 uncultured Oscillibacter sp.
GGGCGTGAAGGTGGCCAAGCACGGCAACCGGGCGGCCTCCTCCCAGTGCGGCACGGCGGACTGCCTGGAGGCCCTGGGGGTGAACATCCAGCAGAGCCCGGAGCGCTGCGTCCAGCTGCTGCGGGAGGTGGGGATGTGCTTCTTCTTCGCCCAGAAGTACCACACCTCCATGAAGTACGTGGGGGCCATCCGCAAGGAGTTGGGCTTCCGCACGGTGTTCAATATCCTGGGGCCCCTCACCAACCCAGGAAAACCCTCCATGCAGCTGCTGGGGGTTTACGACGAATACCTGGTGGCTCCCCTGGCCCAGGTGCTCATCAACCTGGGGGTCCGGCGGGGCATGGTGGTCTACGGCCAGGATAAGCTGGACGAGATCTCCATGAGCGCCCCCACCTCCGTATGCGAGATCAAGGACGGCTGGTTCAAAGCCTATACCATCGCCCCCGAGGACTTCGGCCTGGAGCGCTGCACCCGGGAGGATCTGCGGGGCGGCACGCCCGCGGAGAACGCCGGGATCGTCCGGGCCATCCTCTCCGGCGCGGAGCGGGGACCCAAGCGCAGCGCGGTGCTCCTCAACGCCGGGGCCTCCCTGTACATCGGCGGCAAGGCGGATACCATGAAAGGCGGCGTGGCCCTGGCCGGGGAGCTGATCGACTCCGGCCGCGCCCTGGAGACCCTGGAAAAACTCATCGCCGTCAGCAATCTCCCCGAGGAGGCCCAGGCATGACCATCCTGGATCAATTGGCCGCCCACGCCCGGGAGCGGGTGGCGGCGGACCAGGCGGAGAACAGTCTGGACGTGCTCCGGGCCCAGTGCTTTGCCCTGGGGCGGGCCAAGGGGACGCGTTTCCAGGCCGCCCTGGCAAAGCCAGAGCTGTCCTTTATCTGCGAGGTGAAGAAGGCCTCCCCCTCCAAGGGGATCATTGCCGAAAATTTTCCCTATCTGGACATCGCCCGGGACTATGAACGCGCCGGGGCGGACGCCATCTCCTGCCTCACCGAGCCCAAGTGGTTTCTGGGCTCCGACCAGATTTTTCGGGAGATTCGCGGGGCGGTGGACACCCCCATGCTCCGCAAGGACTTCACGGTGGATGAGTACCAGCTCTATCAGGCCCGCATGATGGGGGCGGACTGCGTGCTCCTCATCTGCGCCCTGCTGGACACTGGGACACTGGAGCGATACTTGGGAATCTGCGATGAACTGGGACTGTCCGCCCTGGTGGAGGCCCACGATGAAAGGGAAATCGCATCCGCCGTGGCCGCCGGGTCCAGGATCATCGGCGTGAACAACCGGAATCTGAAGGACTTCTCAGTAAACTTCGACAACGCCGCCCGGCTGCGGGACCAGATCCCCCCAGGGGTGCTGTATGTGGCGGAGAGCGGCGTCCACTGCCCCGAGGACGCCGCGGCGGTACGGGCCATGTGGGCGGACGGGGTGCTGATCGGCGAGGCCCTCATGCGGGCCAAGGACCGGGGCGCCATGCTGGCAGCCCTGCGGGAGGCGGCAAAATGACAAGAATCAAGATCTGCGGGTTGTTCCGGCCCTGTGATGTCGACTCTGTCAACGAGGCCCGCCCCGACTGGTGCGGATTCCTCATCAACTTTCCCAAAAGCCGCCGGAGCAGGACGCCGGAGCAGGTACGGGCGCTGCGGGCGCGGCTGGACCCGGCCGTGATCCCGGTGGGGGTGTTCGTGGACCGGCCGGTGGAGGAGGTGGCCGCTCTGCTGCGCGACGGGACCATTGCCGCGGCCCAGCTCCACGGTCACGAGGATCCGGATTACGCGGCCGCCCTGCGGGAAGCGGCTCCGGGGCGAGAGATTTGGCAGGCCTTCCAGGTCCGCGGCCCCGCCGACCTGGAGCGGGCCGCCGCTTTCCCGGCGGATCGGATTCTGCTGGACAGCGGCCAGGGCACCGGGCGGACCTTTGACTGGTCCCTGCTGAAAGACTTCCCCCGGCCCTACCTGCTGGCGGGGGGATTGACCCCGGAGAATCTGCCGCAGGCCATCCGGACCCTGCGCCCTTACGGCGTGGACCTGTCCAGCGGGGTGGAGACAGACGGCTGCAAGGATTTTACCAAAATACAGGCGGCGGTAGCCGCCGCAAGAAAGGAAGGATACCCATGTCCAAAGGACGATTTGGCATCCACGGCGGGCAGTACATCCCCGAGACGCTGATGAACGCGGTCATGGAGCTGGAGACAGCCTATCATCATTACAAAGACGACCCGGACTTTCATCGGGAACTCACGGAGCTGCTGAACGAGTACGCCGGACGGCCCTCCCGGCTCTACTTTGCCCGGCGCATGACCGAGGACCTGGGCGGCGCGAAGATCTACCTGAAACGGGAGGACCTGAACCACACCGGGGCCCACAAGATCAACAACGTGCTGGGCCAGGCGCTGCTGGCAAAAAAGATGGGAAAAACCCGCCTCATTGCCGAGACCGGCGCGGGACAGCACGGGGTGGCCACCGTCACCGCGGCGGCCCTCTTCGGCATGGAGTGCGTGGTGTTCATGGGGGAGGAGGACACCCGCCGCCAGGCCCTGAATGTCTATAAAATGCGGCTACTGGGGGCCCAGGTGGTGCCGGTGACCACCGGGACCGCCACCCTGAAGGACGCCTGCTCCGCCGCCTTCCGGGAGTGGACCACCCGCATCGCGGACACCCACTACTGCCTGGGCTCCGTCATGGGGCCTCACCCCTTCCCCACCATGGTCCGGGACTTCCAGGCGGTGATCTCCAAGGAAATCAAGCAGCAGCTCCAGGAGAAGGAGGGAAAACTCCCGGACGCGGTGATCGCCTGCGTGGGGGGCGGGTCCAACGCCATCGGGGCCTTCTACCACTTCATCGACGACCCCTCCGTCCGGCTCATCGGCTGCGAGGCGGCGGGCCGGGGGGTGGACACCCCGGACACCGCCGCCACCATTGCCACGGGCAGGCTGGGCATCTTCCACGGCATGAAGTCCTACTTCTGCCAGGATGCGTTCGGCCAGATCGCCCCGGTGTACTCCATCTCCGCCGGCCTGGACTACCCGGGCATCGGCCCAGAGCACGCCATGCTCCACGACATGGGCCGGGCGGAGTATGTCCCCGTCACCGACGAGGAGGCGGTAAATGCCTTTGAATATCTCAGCCGCACCGAGGGGATCATCCCCGCCATCGAGTCGGCCCACGCGGTGGCCCACGCGATCAAGCTGGCCCCCGCCATGGGGAAAGAGCAGATCATCGTTGTCAATATCTCCGGCCGTGGAGACAAGGACTGCGTCTCCATCGCCCGGTATCGAGGGGAGGAGATTTCCGAATGAGCCGAATTGCAGAGGCCTTTGCCCATGGCAAGGCGTTTATTCCCTTTCTCACCTGCGCTGACCCGGACCTGGAGACCACCGAGGCGGCCGTCCGGGCCATGGCCCAGGCGGGGGCCGACCTGATCGAGCTGGGCATCCCCTTTTCCGACCCCACCGCCGAGGGGCCGGTCATCCAGGCCGCCAACCAACGGGCGCTGGCCGGCGGTGTGACTACGGATCAGATCTTCGATATGGTCCGCCGCCTGCGCGAAGACGTGACCACCCCCATGGTGTTCATGACCTACGCCAACGTGGTGTTCTCCTACGGCACGGAGCGGTTTCTTTCCACGGCGGCGGAGATCGGGATGGACGGGCTCATCCTCCCCGACGTACCCTACGAGGAGAAGGAGGAGTTTGCCCCCGTGTGCCGGAAGTACGGTCTGGACTTCATCTCCCTCATCGCCCCCACGTCCGAGGACCGAATCGCGATGATCGCCCGGGAGGCGGAGGGCTTCCTCTACTGCGTCTCCTCCCTGGGCGTCACCGGCGTGCGGACGGAGATCACCACCGACGTGGGCCGCATGGTTTCTCTAGCCAAGGAGGCCAATCCGCATATCCCCTGCGCCATCGGTTTCGGGATTTCCACGCCGGAGCAGGCGGCCGCCATGGCCGCCCAATCGGACGGCGTCATCGTGGGCTCCGCCATCGTGAAGCTGGCGGGCCAATATGGCCGGCAGGCCGTGCCCCATATCGCGGCCTACGTGTCCTCCATGAAGCGGGCCCTTGCTAAAATAAAACCATAAGGGGGTTCCGGCTCTTCTTTTCGCGCATGTGTGGAGCGTTGGAAACCGGGGCTTCATAATAGAAAAGAACGAATCCTGCTGCTGCACGCCGCAGGATTCGTTCTTTTTGCACCAGGCGGCGGAGTTCCGTGTCTGTTCGGATTCTGCGGACATCCGGCAGCAGCCAATCTCCTGAAATGCTCTTGAGCAATTACAGCGGGACATTCGATTCTGAGAAGTAGAAACGACCTCAACTGGCAGACGCCGCTCCTGACCCGAACGAACGATCAAGCCACCTGTCCAAAGGGAGTCATCGGAACGCCGTCGTTGGAAAAAATCCGTACAGGCCCGGCCGTTTCCGAACAGCTTTTACAGCTATCGCTGCATCATGCGGGAAAGGCCGTTTGAGGCAGAAAAATTGTTTTGCATGTCAGTGAGCATGAAATGGAAAAGCTGCATCTTGACCCAGTGCGTTTGAGCCGATTTTCAAATCTTTCCGTTTGCAGCATGTAGGTCCGCACTCACGACAGCAGCTCCCGCCGCTGCCGCCGGCAGGCCAGAATGCACAGGCCCAGCCCCAGCGCCAGCAGGACAGATGCCGTGACCGCCTCGATCCCCCGGGGCAGCCAGACGGCGCCGTTGCCCAGGCTGCGGAACGTGAAGGGCATGTCCAGCAGCCAGGAGCCCAGCACCGCCCCCACCGCCACGAACAGGGGGACCGCCTT
>CAJFNE010000145.1:0-4704 GCA_904393855.1 uncultured Oscillibacter sp.
GTGCAGTCCGTATGCGACCAGATCGTGGTCATCCACCACGGGCAGATCCGGTTCACCGGCACGCCGGAGCAGCTGATCCAGTCCGCCGCCGGCCATGTGGGCGTCTTTTGGGAAAAGGATGAGATGCAGGAGCAGGGGCTGCACATCACCGCCCGGGTGAATACCAGTCAGGGCGTCCGGTGCCGGGCCGTGGCGGACCAGCTCCCACCCTACGCCCAGGCGGAGGAGCCGACGCTGGAGGACGCCTACCTCTATCTCATCTCCCGGGAGGCGGCACAATGAAGACGATGCGGCTCTTTCCCCTGGAACTGCGGCGGCTGCTCCAGAGCCGCCTGACCTGGCTGGTTATCTTCCTGACGGTCCTCTCTCCAGTGCTGGGGCTGGTGCTCTATAAGCCCGCCACATCCACCACCATGCTCTCCATGTATTTGGCCAATCCCGCTATTGCCGGCGGTGTGGCGGGCGGCATCCTGTTCGGTCTGCTGGCCATCTTTGAGCTGGACCGGGCCCGCCGCAGCCGGGTGGACATCCTCACCGACGCGGTGGTGTCCCCCTTGACCACGGCTCTGACGCGCTTGCTGGCCCTGCTGGCGGCAGCGGTGGTGACGGTGGCCCTCACCATGCTGGCCTGGCTTCCCATCAGCGTGGGGCTGATCGGCGCCGTCTTTGGCGGTGTGGACTATGTGTTGGCCTATGTGCTCCTGATGGGTCTGGCCCTGCCCCTGGGCATCCTGGCGGCGGCTGCCGCCTACCAGTTCACCCGGCGGGCGGACCTGGCCCTGGTGCTGCTTGCCGCCTTTGCGGCTCTGAGTCTGACGGTGTGGGCGGATGACTGGCAGCTGTGCTGGCTGAACCCCTGCGTGTGGGCTCTGTCGGACGACTTCACCAACTTCCGGCTGTTCCGGTCCGTGGCCTGGATGCGCCTGACCTGGCTGGCGGCCCTCGCCGGCGTCTGGGCGGTGTCCTACCTCTGTATCCGGCGGTACGGGAAGGGCATCTTCGGCTCCCTGGCTCGGAACGCGCGGAGGCTCTATCGCCCGGCCGTTGCCCTGGCTCTGCTGGCATGCTCCGGCACCGCCTATGCTGCCCAGCCTTTCATCGACAACAGCAACCCGGATCTCAGCGCCATGAAGCTCTATGAGCTGGACTACGCGGAGGGCGTCACCTTTCTGGACCGCACCATCCGGGTGTTCCCGGACACCGCCGCCGGGGAGGTCTCCGGTGCGGCGGCCTACCGTTTCCAGAACGCCTCCGGCCAGGGGTGGACGGTCTATTTTGGAGTGGACCCGGGCTATGACCTGACGGCCTGCGCCAACGGGGGGCTGGTCCCCGCCGTCCGCACCGGCTATGAGGAGAGCAACATGGCCCTGTGGGAGATCACCCTCCCGGCGGACGAGCAGGTGGAGTTGGTGCTGGAGTACGGGGGCTTCCCCAAGGACTGGAACCTCTCCTCCACCGCCCAGGGTGACCCGGAGATCAGTGAAACCTATTTGTGCCTGGAGAACCAGACCCTGTTTCCATACCTGCTGAACGTGCTGCCCGGGGAGGAGGGCTATCCCACCACCGTGGAGATCACCCTGCCGGAGTCCATGCTGGCGATCCCTTTCGGGACCAGCGAGGCGGAGGTGATCGCGGAGCGGGCGGATGGCACCCGAACCTGGCGCTATGGGACCAACAGCACCGGCGGCATTCTCTACGCAGGGGACTATATTTGCGAACGGATTGAGGCCGGCGGCATGACCATCGAGTTCTACTACGGCCGCAAGCACCAGGCGGTCATGGAGGCCGCCGGAGCGGCGGACGCGGTGAAGGCGGTGGTGGACTACTGCACCGAGCACTATGGAGCCCTGTCCTACGGCACGGGGGAGACCCTCAAACTCATCCAGAGCCGGGTGGCCGGCGGCGGCTACGCCGTGGATGGAGCAAGTCTGTTGAACGAGGCGGATTTTACCGCCGACAACCTGGGCGACACCGACAAGGGGACCGTCCCCGGAGAGGTGTTTATCCACGAGCTGGTCCACCAGTGGTGGGGCCTGGGCAACATGTTCGACGTGGCGGACGAGACCAGCCCCTGGTCCTCCGAGGGCCTGACAGTGTACACCACCTACCGCATCGTCAAGGAGCTCTACGGCGAGGACTATGCCCGGAAAAACTATGTGGACCAGTGGCAGCGGGACGTGGACGACTACTTTTTGAACTTCTATGTCCGCCATCCGGAGTATCTGGAGATGCTGCCGGAGGGGGAGCGGCTGAACATCGCGGGCGGCCTGTCCGGTGTGCGCCATTACAGCGAGATGCCCCTGAAGATTCTGAGAGCGGAGCAGCTGGTGGGCGGCGAGGAGGCTATGGATCAGATCCTCCACGACCTGTTCAACCGGGAGCTGGACCCCATGTACCCCTACCTGACCTATCAGGAATTTTTGGATGCCTGCCATCTGACGGAGGAGGATCTGGACCTTGGGTAAAATTTTTCGATATGAGTGCCGCAGGCTGCTGTGGAACAAGTTCTTCCTTGGCCTGCTGCTGGTGCTGCTGTTCTACGGGTGGCAGGTGCTGACCGGCGCGACCATGCTGGGCGTGTCCCATACCGCGCCTTTCTCTCCCTGGAGCTTTGGGGACTACCTGAGCCGAATGCTGCCGCTGCTGTGGATCGGGGGGCTGTTCTTCCTGACCTTTTTTACCTCCGGCAAGGCCCGGCGGGTGGCTGTCCTCACCGACGCCGCCCCCATGGAGTCCCGCCGCTACAGCCTGACCCGGTGCGCCGCCGCCCTGACGGGGACCGGACTGCTGGCGCTGGCCGTTCTCGCGGAGGCCGCCGTGTTCTATGGCCGGTATTTCGGCTGGTATGACTGGGGCCAGCTGGCCCTGCCCGCCCTGGTGACGCTGGTCCCGCCCCTGGTGTTCGCCCTGGGCAGCGGCTGGCTGCTGGGACGGGTCCGCCCTTATCTGCTCTATGTCTGGATGCTGGTTCCCTTTGTGCTGGCGGCCCTGCCCCTGCCGGACGCGCTGTCCCTTTGGAACGGCAGCTTCTTCACGGACTATCCCCTGACCCTGGGGACCCTGGACCCGGCGTTCACGGCGCCGGGGGGCGCTCTCCTGCTTCAGGGCGCGGTGCTGGCGGCCGGTGTGGCGCTGCTGATGCTCCGGCGGAAGAACCATCCGGCGACGCGGCGGGGCTGACGGAGGACGGGAGCTGTCAGAGGACGTGTGTCCGCGCGGCCGCTCATGGAAAAGGATGCCGAAAAAGGGAGGGCTGAGAGACGTTTCGTCTCTCAGCCCTCCCGAGACCTCTGCCGAGGCGCCTGGCGCCCGTTGGAACAGGGGAAACCGGCGATGAAGTCCAATTGCCGCCGGACGGTGAAACGCCTGAGCGCGCTTACCTCCCCAGCCCGAACAGCCCCTTTTTCTTGTAGGGCGCCTGGGAGATGGCGCCCACATTGTAGCCGGTGTCCTCGATAACCCTCCGCAGCTTCGCCTCGTCCAGCGCCTCCTCGGAGACGATGACCGTGGTGCCCTTGCTGTGGGAGGAGGTGACCTTCTTCACCTGGAAGGCCCGGCGGATGGCGTCGTTGATGTGGGACTCGCACATGCCGCACTGCATGCCGCCCACCTGAACGGTTGTCTGCTGCATCATAAAACTCCTTTCCAATTTTTAAATAGCTGATAGTTAGATAAAACTAACTATTGCGGGAAACACAAGGCGGGCAGCCAGCCGCGTCCCGCCTTGGGAGTGGCTCACAGCGTCAGCGTAGGGGCGGCATAGGTCCGGCCCAGCAGCTCGCTGTTGAGCATATACAGCCCCTTGGCGTCTCCGCCGTAGAGCTTCATCTTGGTGATCTGGTCGCTGGAGTTCTTCTCCTCCTCGCCCTGCTCCTTGATGAACCAGTCCAGAAACTGCGTGGTACGAAAGTCGTGGACCTTTTGAGCGGCGGCGTAGAGGGCGTTGATGAGGGAGGTCACATACCGCTCGTGGGCCAGGGCGGTCTCCAGAGGCTCCATCAGACCGGAATAGGTCTTTTCCGGCTTGGCCACGGCCTCCAGGGTGACAGGGACATCGTTGTTGTGGAGGTAGTGATAGAAGAGCATGGCGTGATCCATCTCCTCCTTGGCCTGGATTTCGTACCAATTGGCGAAGCCGTCCAGACCCTGACTGTCATAGTAGTTCGCAATGTCCAGATAGAGATAGGCGGAGTAGAATTCCTTGTTGATCTGCTCGTTAAGCAGCCGGGAAACCTCTTGATCCATGAGAACAACCTCCTGATACAGACCCGATATGATTCATCAGTTTTCGCCTAGAGTATAACACGCCCGCGGAAGATGTCAAGCTGGGGCGGAGGAATTTTTTTCATGCGCCCTGCCTGAAATCCCATGCGAGCTGGGCCGGCAGCAGAGAGAACTGCGCCCTGCAAACCCCGAAGGATTTGTAAATACTGATAAAAAGATCTGCCGTAAAACAGGGGAGAGCGAGAGATTGTGACAAAGCCTCTGGAAACGCAAGAAAATTTAGCCAAGAGGCTTGACAAAGGGAGTTTGACGCAGTAAACTCAACTTGAAATTGGTTAGAGGACTCTAACCACTATTTTTGCAAGGCGGGTTAGCTATCACTAATTGCTCCTGGAGGAGGTTGCAGCATGATGCCGTTGGCAATGGCGCAGATCGGTGAGACGGTGAAGATCCGCAAGATCACCGGCAGGGATGAGGTCC
>CAJFNE010000145.1:4743-5886 GCA_904393855.1 uncultured Oscillibacter sp.
GCCAGCACCTGGCGGAGCTGGGATTCGTGGTGGATACCGACGTCACGGTGGTCGCGGAGCTGGGAGGCAGTCTGATCATCCAGGTGAAAGACAGCCGGGTGGCTCTGGACCAGGCGATGGCGAACCGGATCATGATTTGAATGGAGGAGGAAACGCAATGAAGACTTTGAAAGACGCGAAAGTGGGCGAGACCGTCACCGTGGCAAAGCTCCACGGAGAGGGTCCGGTCAAGCGCCGGATCATGGACATGGGAATCACCAAGGGCGTGGAAATCTACGTCCGCAAGGTGGCGCCCCTGGGGGACCCCATGGAGTTGAACGTGCGGGGCTATGAGCTCTCCGTCCGCAAGGGGGACGCGGAGATGATTGAAACAGTCTAGGGGAGACTGCGTCCCCCCTAGATACGGATTTTTGAGCGGAGCCCAAAAATCCGATACCCCCCCTCGCCTTTGCACGGCAAAGGCGTCGCTGCGGCGGGCAGAGGTGTTTTGCCGGAAGTGAATTCCGGCAAAACGGATCAGGACCGCGGCGAAAATGATTGGGTTCCCCTAGACCCCTTTCCCGGGGATGCGCGGGGAGAGGGCTGTGTATCACGGGCGGCTGGGACCGCCTAGTTTTAAAAACGAAAGTTAGATAATGCTAACTTTGGAGAGGAGAACGAAATGGACATTAAAATCGCGCTGGCAGGCAACCCGAACTGCGGTAAGACCACGCTGTTCAACAGCCTGACCGGTTCCAACCAGTATGTGGGCAACTGGCCCGGCGTCACGGTGGAGAAGAAGGAGGGCAAGCTGAAAGGCCACAGGGACGTGGTGATTCAGGACCTGCCCGGCATCTACTCCCTCTCCCCCTACACCCTGGAGGAGGTAGTGGCCCGGAATTACCTGGTGAAGGAGAAGCCGGACGCCATCCTGAACATCGTGGACGGCACCAACATCGAGCGGAACCTGTACCTGACCACCCAGCTCATCGAGCTGGGCCTGCCCGTGGTGGTGGCGGTCAACATGATGGATCTGGTCCGCAAGAATGGAGACCGGATCGACGCCCAGAAGCTGGGCGAGGCTCTGGGCTGCCAGGTGGTGGAGATCAGCGCCCTGAAGGGCGAGGGCGGCATGGAGGCCGCGGAGCTGGCCGTGGCGGCGGC
>CAJFNE010000146.1 GCA_904393855.1 uncultured Oscillibacter sp.
GATACAAAAACTAAGCGTCAACCAGCTGGACCACCAGCTCCAGCAGGTCCTGCCGGAGGACCTCCGGCCCCTTCTGGACAGTTACCGGGAGGCCCTGGGCCTCCGGCAGAGCTTCGAGCTGGAGGCCATGTTCCTCTCCGCCCTGACGCTGACCAGAGCGCTGCCTTAGTCCTCCGCCTTGGCGGCTTTCTTCGCCGCGGGCTTCTTGGCCGTCTTGGCCGCAGTTGTCTTGGCAGCCGTTTTCTTGGCGGCGGCTACCTTTTTCGCCGTTGCCGTCTTTTTCGCGGCAGCCGCTTTCTTCGCCGCAGCGGTCTTTTTCGCTGTGGCGGTCTCTTTGGCGGCGGGCTGCTCTGCCATCTCCTCCGTGGGGGCCTCCTCCGTGGAAGCTTCCGCGGCCGGCCTCTTGGGATACCCCCGCTTGTCCTCCGGCAGGAAGTTCGGGCAGTTGGGATTGATGCAGAAGGGCTTCTTGAAGCCCTTGCCGGCCTTCTTGAACATGGTCTGGCCGCACACTGGGCAGTCGTCCTTGACCGGCACGTCCCAGGTCATGAAGTCGCATTTATTGGACTCGTCCCGGCTGTTCACGTGCTCACAGCAGTAGTAGGTGTACTGCTTGCCCGTCTTCTTGCTGGTGCCCGTGCGCTTCATGATGCGCCCGCCGCACTTGGGGCAGCGGCCCGGCATGGCCACCACCAGCGGCATGGTAAAGCTGCACTCCGGATATCCCGGGCAGGCCAGGAAGCGGCCGAACCGTCCGGACTTCACCACCAGGTTCCGCCCGCACTCCGGACAGATCTCCTCGCTGACCTCGTCGGGCACCTTGATGCGGGTCGTGTCCTGCTCCGCCTCTTTCAAATGGGTCTCAAAGTCCCCGTAGAAATCCCGCAGGACCTCCTTCCAGGGAGTCTTTCCCTCCTCCACGGAGTCCAGCTCCTGCTCCATGTTGGCGGTGAACTTCGTGTCGGCGATGTCGGCGAATTTCTCCTTCATCAGCGCCGTCACCACCCGGCCCAGGTTCGTGATGTGGAGGTACTTCCCCTCCTTGATCACGTACTCCCGGTCCAGGATCGTGGACACCGTGGGTGCGTAGGTGGAGGGGCGGCCGATGCCCTGCTCCTCCATGGCCCGGATCAGCGTGGCATCCGTGTAGTGGGCGGGGGGCTGGGTGAAGTGCTGGTCCTTGGAGAAGTCATGCAGCGTCAGAACCTCCCCCTCCTGCAGGGCGGGGAGCGGGGACTCTTTCTCCTCCTTCTCCTCGTCCTTGCCCTCCTCATACACGGCGGTGTAGCCGGAGAACTTCAGGCTGGAGGAGGTGGCCCGGAAGGCGTGCCCGCCGGCGGCGATCTCCACCGCCACGCTGTCGTACACGGCGTTGGCCATCTGGCAGGCCACGAAGCGGCTCCACACCAGCCGGTAGAGGCGGTACTGCTCGCCGGTCAGGTCCTTCTTCACCTGCTCCGGCGTTAAATTCACGTTGCTGGGGCGGATGGCCTCGTGGCCGTCCTGGGCCCCCGCCTTGGTCTTGTAGCGGTGGGTCTGGGCGTACTCCTTGCCGTAGCGGCCCACGATGAAGTCCTTGGCGGCGGAGAGTGCCTCCTCGCTCAGCCGCAGGGAGTCGGTCCGCATATAGGTGATGAGGCCCACGGTGCCCTCTCCCTCGATGTCCACGCCCTCATAGAGCTGCTGGGCGATGGCCATAGTCCGCCGGGGGGTCATGTTCAGCTTTCGGGACGCCTCCTGCTGCATGGTGGAGGTGGTGAAGGGCGGCGAGGGGCTGCGCTGTTTGTCCGTGCGCTTCACGCTCTGGACGGTGAACGGCTCGTGCTCCGTCTCCCGGATCACGGTGTCCACCGCCGCCTCGCTCTTCAGCTCCGCCTTTTTGCCGTTCTTCCCGTGGTAACGGGCGGCAAAGGGCGTTTTCTTCAGGTCCGCCCCCAGGAGGTTGGCATCCAGGGTCCAGTACTCCTCCGGCTGGAACTCCTCGATCTCCCGATCCCGGTCGTCCACCATGCGAGTGGCCACGGACTGGACCCGCCCGGCGGAGAGCCCCCGGCGGATCTTCTTCCACAGCAGCGGGGAGAGCTCATAGCCCACCAGCCGGTCCAGGATGCGGCGGGCCTGCTGGGCGTCCACCAGGTTCTGGTCGATGTCCCGGGGCTCCTGGATGCTCTCCTGCACCACGTGCTTGGTGATCTCGTTGAAAGTGACCCGCTTCGTCTTTTCGTCCGGCAGGTCCAGCAGCTGTTTCAGGTGCCAGGAGATGGCCTCCCCCTCCCGGTCCGGGTCGGTGGCGAGGTACACGGTGTCCGCCGCCTTGGCGGACTTCTTCAGGTCGCTGATGATGTCCTCTTTGCCCTTGATGGGCTTGTACTCCGGCTCGAAGTCGTGCTCCACGTCCACGCCCAGCTTGCTCTTGGGCAGGTCCCGCAGGTGGCCCATGCAGGCCTTGACCTCAAAGTCCTTTCCCAAATATTTGCCGATGGTTTTCGCCTTGGCGGGAGACTCCACGATTACCAAGCTCTGTTTTGCCATACTTACCTCCAGCCCGCCCCCAGTGGGGAACGGGCGCTTATTCCGTCAAAGTCACGGTCCGGGTGTAGCGTTTTCCGCTGTGCTGCCGGACCAGATTGTCAAGTTCCAAAACCGTCAGAGCCGACAGCACCCGCCGGGTGGGGATGCCGCTGCGCTCGATCAGGTCATCCGCCAGGATGGGCTCCTCCGCGTCCAGCAGCCGCAGCAGGGCGATCTGGTCGTCGGTGAGGCTCAGGTCGTTCTTCCCCAGATCCAGGGATGGCGGTACCGGCTTGGGCTCCGGCTTCCTCTGCCGGGCCTGGTAGCCCAGGGGCCGGGGCATCTCCCGGGCCTCCTCCCGGCGCAGCTTCGCCGGAAACCGCTCCGCATACTCCCGCAGCAGGTCCCAGGCCTCCGTCACCAGGCCGGCCCCATCCTGAATGAGCCGGTTGCAGCCTACGCTGGCGGGGGAATCGATGGGTCCGGGAACGGCGAACACGTCCCGCCCCTGCTCCAGGGCGGTGTGGGCGGTGATGAGGGCGCCGCTGCGCTCCGGGGCCTCCACCACCAGGGTGGCCACGGAGAGGCCGGAGAGGATCCGGTTGCGGACGGGGAAGTGCCGCCCGTCCGGCTCCGTCCCCGGCGGGTACTCCGACAGCAGAACGCCCGCCGCAGCGATGTCCTCATAGAGGTCCCGGTTCTCCGCGGGGTAGTAGACGTCCAGCCCGCCACCAGTGACGGCCACCGGCACACCGCCGGCAAGCAAGGCACCCCGGCTGGCCGCCGCGTCCACACCCTTGGCCAAGCCGCTGACCACCACCGCGCCGGCGCTGGCCAGGCCGTAGCCCAGCTTTTCCCCGCAGGCAATGCCGTAAGGTGTGCAGCTGCGGGTTCCCACCACAGCTACCGCCGCCTCCTCGTCAAAGGCGGGCAGGCGCCCCCGCACGTACAGCAGGAAAGGCGGGTCGTAGATGTTCTGCAGCCGCCCCGGATACTCCGCGTCCTGGATGGTCAGAATCCGCAGGTTCAGCCGCTGGCAGTCCGCCAGAATCCGGTCGGCGGCGGAGAGGTCTCGGTTTTCCAGGCAGGCGGCCTGCTCCCGGGTGATCCCCTCAGTCAGCAAAATTTCCCCGGCGTCGGCGTAAAACACGTCCTCCGGGGTCCCAAAATGGTTCAGCAGAGCCAGACGGGTCTGATTGCTCAGCCCCCGCAGCTCCGCCAGCCATAGCCAGTATTTCAATGCCGACATGGCGCCGCCTCCTTTGTCAATCGTCTCTTGCCGCTTCCCACAGCAGTACCGCGGCGGCAATGGCCGCGTTCAGGGATTCGCAGTGTTCGCGCATCGGAATCCGGACCGTCCGGGCGCAGGCGGAGAGCAGCTCCTGGGAGAGTCCTCTCCCCTCGCTGCCCACAGCCAGGGCGCAGCGGCGATAGTCCACTGTCCGCACATCGGCGGTGTCCGCCCGCAGCGCCGCGCCATACAGCGGCAGGCCGGAGGCGGACAGCAGCTGTTTCAGTTCCCCCAGTCCACAGGTCCACACCGGGCAGCGGAACACCGCCCCCATGGTGGCCCGGACCGTCTTGGGATTGTACAGGTCCGCGCAGCCGTTCACCAGCAGGAGGCCGTCGGCCCCGAAGGCGTCGGCGGTGCGCAGGATCGTCCCCACGTTGCCCGGGTCCTGGACGCCGTCCAGCACCAGGTACCGTCTGCCCGGCAGCTTCTCCGGCAGCGTCCGGTCCGGCATCCCGCACACGGACAGCACCCCCTGGGGCGTCTGAGCCGGAGAGACGGACTTCATCACATCCGCCGGCACGCTCACCTGCCGGACACCCGGCGGGAGGGGCGGCAGCGCCGTGCCCTCCGCGCAGACCACGGTACGGAGATCGCCGCCATGGAGCAGGGCCTCCTCCAGCAGCTTGGGGCTGTCGCAGAGGAATTCCCCTCGCTCCCGGCGATAGCGCCCGTCGGACGCCAGCTTGCGCAGATGGGTGCACAGGGCGTTCTGGCGGCTGGTGATGCGCTCCATGGGCACCGCTCCTCTCCTTGAAAATTCCGATTTCAAATCCGTGCAGCTCCATGCCCGCGGGGATGCGGTCA
>CAJFNE010000147.1 GCA_904393855.1 uncultured Oscillibacter sp.
TTTGCCATCATCTTCGGGTTTACCGGCGTGCCCATCTACCTGGCCTTCCTGTTCGGCGGCATCGCCCTGGCCACCGCCCCGGCGCCGTCCCTGTCCGTGGTCAATGAGTTCAAGACCTCGGGCCCTGTGACCAAGACGCTGATCCCCATGGCGGCCCTGGACGACCTGGTGGGGGCGCTGGTCTTCTTCCTGGTGGTGGCCTTTGTCTCCGCTCACCTCTCCACAGCGGGCATCCCGGTCCCCGTGGTGCTGTTCCTGGTGTTCCTGCCGGTGCTGATCGGAATCGTCACCGGCTTTGTCACCGGGAAGCTGCTCCAGCACACCAAGACCCGGAACAGCACCCTGGCCGTCATGCTGGCGATGCTGCTGGTATCCGCGAGGATCGGGTTTGTCATCAACAGCATGCTCCCCACCCCGGTGCTGAACTTCATGCTGATCGGGATGGCGTTCTCCACCGTCTTTTCCAATATGGTGACAGCGGAACAGCTGGACGGGATGATGAAGGTCATGAATCCTGTCATCAGCTTCAGCCTGGTGGTGGCGATTTTGAACCTGGCGGCGCCGCTGGACTACCACCTGATCTTCGGCGCCGGCTTCTATACGGCGGTCTATATCATCGCCCGGGCCATCGGAAAATATACCGGCGCCTATTTCGGAGCCTCCATCACCCATGCCCCCGCAACGGTGAAAAAGTACCTGGGCTTTACGCTATTGCCCCACTCCGGCGTGTCCCTGGTATTCACCGGCATCGCGGTCTCCATCCTGGAGGGGCCGGCACCGGAGTGCGCCTCCATCATCCAGGGGACAATTGCGGCGGCGGCGGTCATCAACGAGATCATCGCGGTCTACATGGCTAAGAAAGGCTTTGAATGGGCCGGCGAGCTGGGCCGGGCCAAGGGCGGAGCCCAGCCGGCGGAAGGAGGTGCCGGCGCATGACGCAGAAGGAGCGACAGGAGCGCAGCCGGGCAGAGATCCTCCAGGCGGCTTTGGAGGAGTTCGGCTCCCGGGACTACGATCAGGTCAATATGGAGGGCATCTGCGCCCGCCATGGGATCTCTAAAGGATTGATGTACCACTACTACGCCGGAAAGGACGAACTGTTCCTGCTCTGCGTGCAGGACACCTTCGCGCAGCTAAGGGAATACGTGGAGGCGGAAGCCCAAAAGCTGGAGAACACAGAGGCCCCGGAGCGCATCAAGCGCTACTTCATGCTCCGGGAGTACTTCTTCCATGCCCATCCCCAGCGGACCCGCATTTTTGAAACCGCCATACTCCGTCCGCCGGCACACCTGCAGTCACAGATCCAGGAGCTGCGGGAGCCGCTCCGGCGCCTGAACGAGGCCTTTCTGGGGGAGATCACCCGCTCCATGCCGCTCCGGCCCGGGCTGAACCGGGCCCAGGTGGTCCGGTACCTGGAGAGCGCGGAACCTTTCTTCCGGAACATCGTGCTGCACTATCAGGCGGAAGCTCCCCAGGATCTCCACGCCATGCTGCAGGCGGCAGGGGAGGTTCTGGATCTGGCCCTGTTCGGGGTCTTCCTCCCCTAAGCCGGTGGCCCGCGGCGCAGCCGTTGGGAACGCCTCCCGCATCCACATATGGAAAGGCCTGTGTCCGCCAAGAACACAGGCCTTTTTCATGCTTTCTGCTCCCCCGGCAGGTTCCGAACCAACCGGCTCCCCCTTGTCAGGCATTCCTCCGCGTGGACAGTGCCGTCGTGGCATTCCGCAATGGTCCGCACCAGCTCCGGCCTTGTCCGGGTGGATGAGCACCAGCCCCGCATAAATGATGATAGCGTTCAACCTCCGGGCAGCCCAAGCACTGACTGACAATGCCGCCAGTGCCGGGATCCGGCTCAGCAGTGAATAAAAGCAGACGCCTTACCGCGCCTCCCGAACGGAAAGGAGGGCGCTGATCTTATGCCAGTTCTTCAGATGGCGCACCTCGTTGTCCAGCACCGGGGGCTAAACGCATGGAGATCGTAGCGCTCTCCATTCTGCAGGACCTCCACCTGCGGCAGCAGCTCCGACAGGGCAAAGGACTTGCCCAGATATCCCTCTGCTTCGCCGCCTGGGTTCCATCCGACGCCCAAACGCAGCGATAGCCCGTGTCCACCATTACCGTTCATCTGGTTGGCAATTGAACCAAGGGCGTCTGGGCATCTGCCGCCAGCACATGGGCGGCATGGAGAGCTCCAATATCTGCCGCCCCATCTCCCTGAACCTGCTGTTCAACATCGCCGCCGTGCTGGAGATCGAACCGGCCCGGCTTCTGGAATTCCGGCAATAAACAAAAATGCCGCATCGCGGCACCACTTCCCTGTGTCGTTAAAACGCCGCTCCCTGAATACAGCAGATATCATGGAAGTATTTGTAATTCGAGACAGGCAAAACGGGTGGGTTCCCCTCTGCCTATCTGACTGAACGTATTCCAGGAGGCCATGACCGGCAGCCCCTTTCGGGAACCTGAGGGGCTGAATTTATATCCAAACTATCACAGATGCTCCCCTTTGAAAAGTTCTTCTCGCGGGGCGTTCAGAATTTCATCAGGGACGGCTTTCCCCGCAAACGAAGCGGCCCGGGCGGAGATGGTCTCCGCCCAGGCCGCTTCCGCTATGGGGTTTTCCGCCGCCGACTGATTACTGCTCGTAGCGGCTCCAGTCGGGATCGGCGTTCAGGTCCGTCCAGGTCTCATAGACTTGATCCTTGGACGCGAAGTCGTGGGAGTTGGTGGCCTCCTGGATGGCCAGGTAGAACCAGTCGTCCTCGTCGCAGTCGGTCCAGGTGTTCATACCGGACAGCAGGTCGTCCGTGTCCTCCGGCAGACGGCACAGCACCCGGTTGATCATGGTCACCGCCTGGGCGCGGGTGATGTACTGGTTGGGCCGGAAAGTACCGTCGCTGTAGCCCTGAATCCAGCCCAGGGCCGCGGCACGGCCGATCTCCTCCTCCGCCCAGTGGCCGTCGGTGTCCGTGAAGGTGGTGACGCCGGTGACGCCGCTGTCGTCGAACCGGGCGCAGATGGCCGCGAACTCAGCCCGGGTGATGTAGGCGTCGGGGTCAAAGTAGCCGCTGTTCCGGCCGTTGATGACGCCCAGGGCCGCCATGGTTGAGATGGCCGTGTTGGCCCAGTAGTCCTCGTTCACATCCGGGAAGGAGTTGGTGGTGGTCAGGTTGTCGTCCCGCACGTCCTCGTCCAGGAGGCGGAAGAAGATGGTGGCCACCTGGGCGCGGGTGATGTTGGCGTTGGGCCGCACGGTGCCGTCGGCGTAGCCTTGGATGTAGGCAAAGTGGTCGTCGCCGTTGAGCATGGAGGGCACGGAGCTCTCCTCCCAGCCGGCCCAGACCCTGACAGTGCTGCCAGTGACCGGGAATCTGTCATTGTCCTCGGAGATGCGGGTCTGCAAATTGCTGTCACGATACCAGCCGGTGAAGCGATAGCCGGGCCGGCTGGGGATGTGGGAGCCGTACTCGTCATCGTCGTAGACATTGAGATAGAAGGGGTTGTCTTTGGTAATGTCGTCAAACTCCGTGCCGCCGTTGGACTCAAAGATGATCGTATAGTCATCGGGAGTCTCGGAGCCGCCGGTACCCGGGTCGCTGCCGCCGCTGCTGGTAAAGTTGGCGGTAAAGGTGTAGGTGCTGCCGCCCTGGGCCGTGAAGGTCTGCGCGCCGAGGGTGGCCGAAGTCACTGCAGACAAGCCCGCAGTATTGGTCCAGTTGGTGAAGCTGTAACCACTGTTGGCAGAAGCGGTGGAGCCGCTGATGGTTGCTGTGCCGGTATTTCCGGTCATATCCGTCAGCGTTACAACCTCTGTAGCGGGATTCACGGTGCCGTAGGAGGTGTTGGCGCTGACGTATTTGATCAGCGCCTGCTGATAGTCAGGGGTACCGTCGCCGCCGGTCTCAGTGTTGTCCCCATCGTCCCAGGCGTCCAGCGCCAGGTTCACCACGTCATCCGTCGCCTCGCCGTAGACGGTGAGGGGATTCAGAGCACTCAAAGCGCCGCCAAACGTCACGGTTCCGTCGATGTAGCCGCCGGAGGTGAGGGTCAGCACCTTGGAGGTGTTCAGCGCGCTTTGGGCCGCCGAGGTCAGGTTCAAAGTGATGCCGGAGAGGATCACCTCATCCGGATTTGCATATCCAGTCGTGTCCACTTGAGCTTTCGCCTGGCAGGGGATCACCCAGTAGCCGTCCGCATTCTGCTCAACTTTGCCGGTGTCACCCTGAACCCGCTCAAAGTACGGGCTGGTCACTGTGACATTCTGCATGGCAGTCTCAGTCACGTCCAACTGACTGTCGAACTTCACGTACAGGTTGATGATAGTATCGTCGGGATCCAGCAAGTTCCAGTAGCTGCTAGTCAGCTTTCCCCAAGGATCATCGTTCATAATACTATAGATGGTATAAAGACCAATTCCCTGGTTCGTATTGCTGGTGTTCTGCAGTTCCATCGCGCTCAGGTCCAGGACGGCCTGGTAGCTGATGGTGGGGTTCGTGGTCGTCACCAGGTGCTCAACGGTCGCTGTATCAGCGGAATTATGCCAAGGATCGGTATTGACCTGGTGGGAAATCTTGGGCACGTCCAGGATGTCGG
>CAJFNE010000148.1 GCA_904393855.1 uncultured Oscillibacter sp.
TTGTCTCCGGCCTAAGTGCCGCCGCTCATGCGGCGGTTGGCCTACGACACGCGCCTGCGGGCGCAGTCTTTTCGGCAAGACCGAAAAGAAAATGGGGGGTGGAATGCCCAGCCATCATCATGGCAATCTTCCCCGTCCATTCGGACGGACTTTCCCAAACCAAAAAAAGGACATGTTTCTATGAATGTAACAGTCATCGGCGCCGGACTCGCCGGCTCAGAGGCCGCCTGGCAGCTGGCCCAGCGGGGCATCCCGGTCACCCTCCGGGAGATGAAGCCGGAAAAGAAAACCCCCGCCCATGAGACGGAATACTTCGCGGAGCTGTGCTGCTCCAACTCCCTGCGCAGCGACCAGCTGGAAAACGCCGTGGGACTCTTGAAGGAGGAACTGCGCCGCCTGGGCAGCCTGATCCTCTCCTGCGCCGACGCCACCCGGGTGGAGGCCGGCGGCGCCCTGGCGGTGGACCGCCACGGCTTCGCCCGGCTGGTGACGGAGCGGGTGCGGAGCCACCCCAACATCACCGTGGTCCCCGGCGAGGTCACCGACCTCCCGGAGGGGGAGGTGGTCATCGCCTCCGGCCCCCTGACCTCCGATACTTTGGCGGAGCGGCTCCAGGCGCTGCTGGGGGCGGACACGGCCCTCCACTTCTACGACGCGGCGGCCCCCCTGGTGTCCGCGGAGAGCGTGGACATGGACAAGGCCTGGTTCGGCTCCCGCTATGACCGGGGGACTGCAGATTATGTCAACTGTCCCATGGACGAGGGGGAGTACGACGCCTTCTGGCAGGCCCTGACCACCGCCCAGGAGGCGGAGGTCCACGGCTTTGAGGACAAGATGGTGTTTGAGGGCTGTATGCCTGTGGAGGTCATGGCCCGCCGGGGGCACGACACGCTGTGCTACGGTCCCCTGAAGCCCCGGGGGCTGAGAGACCCCCGCACTGGGAAGGAGCCCTACGCCGTGGTGCAGCTGCGCCGGGACAACGCAGAAGGCACGGTCTATAACCTGGTGGGCTTCCAGACCCATCTGAAATTTCCGGAGCAGAAGCGGGTGTTCTCCATGATCCCCGCCCTCCATCGGGCGGAGTTTCTCCGCTACGGGGTGATGCACCGGAACACGTTCCTGGATTCCCCCCGGCTGCTGGATCGTTACTACCGCCTGAAAGCGGAGCCGCGGATCGTCTTTGCCGGCCAGATGACCGGCGTGGAGGGGTATGTGGAGTCCGCCGCCAGCGGCTTTCTGGCAGGGGTGGAGCTGGCCCGGCGGCTCACGGGACAGCCCCCGGTGGATTTCCCGGCGGAGACCGCCATCGGCGCCCTGGGGCTGTACGTGTCCAACCAGGCGGTGACCCAGTTCCAGCCCATGAACATCAATTTCGGCATCATGCCGCCCCTGGACCATCGGGTCAAGGGGAAGCGAAACAAAAACGCGGAGCTGTCGGCGCGGTCGCTGGCTGTGATTGAGCAATTGAAAGAGGAGGTCCTTCCATGAAGATCATCGTAGACGCCATGGGCGGCGACAACGCCCCCGGGGCCATTGTCCAGGGCGCGCTGGAGGCCCGCCGCCTCCACGGGGTGGATATCCTGCTGGTGGGCCGGGCGGAGGAGGTGCTGCGGGCCGTGGAGGCCTGCGGCGAGAAGACGCTGCCTGCCGGGGTGGAGATCCGGGACGCCTCGGAGGTGGTGGAGATCGAGGACGACCCCGCCACCGCTTTCAAAGTGAAGAAGGACTCCTCCCTGACGGTGGGGCTGAACCTGCTGAAAGAGGGAGCGGGGGACGCTTTCGTCTCCGCCGGCTCCACCGGGGCGCTGCTGGCGGGGGCCACGCTGGTGGTCAAGCGCATCCGGGGCATCCGCCGGGCGGCCATGGGCCCCCTGGTGCCCACCGCCGGCGGCGGGAAGATGCTGCTGTGCGACTGCGGGGCCAACGCTATGTGCACGCCGGAGTACCTGCTGCAGTTTGCGTTCTTAGGCAGCTACTACGTGCAGCGGACCCTGGGGATCGAGCGGCCCCGGGTGGCGCTGCTGAACATCGGCGCCGAGGAGAGCAAGGGTGACGAACTGCGCCATGAGACCTACGCCCTGCTGCAAGAGGCGGGAGAGGCGGGCCGCATCCACTTCATCGGCAATCTGGAGGCCAACGAGGCCCTGATGGGCGGCACGGATGTGCTGGTGACGGACGGCTTCACCGGAAACGTTATGCTCAAGAGCCTGGAGGGGACCGCCAAGTTTTTGCTGAAGGAGCTGAAAAAGACCATGCTCTCCAGCACCAAGAACAAGCTGGGCGCGGCGCTGCTCAAGAACGACCTGAACCAGATGAAAAAGCTCCTAGACCCCAGCGAGGTGGGGGGAACGGCTTTCCTGGGCATCTCCAAGCCGGTGTTCAAGGCCCACGGCGGCTCCGACGCCAAGGCCCTGTGCAACGCGATTCTCCGGGCCAAGGAGTATGTGGAGAGCGGCTTCATCGCGGACATCCAGCGGGATATCGACTTGATGAAAGTAGAGCGGAATCCTGAAAAAATGGAATTGCCCCTTGACAGGGCTAGTCACATGCCGTATGATGCCAATGATAGAACCCCATAATTCCTGGAGGAGTGAACGGTCATGTCTGTGGAAGAGATTTTTCAGAAGTTGAGCGAACTGGTCGCGGAGCAGTTTGCCATGGAGCCCGATGAAGTGACCATGGATACCTCGTTTGAAGAGGATCTGGGCGCCGACTCTGTGGACCTGGTGGAGCTGGTCATGGCGATGGAAGAGGAGTTTGAGGTGGGCGAGATTCAGGAGGAGGACCTCAGCACGCTGAAAACCGTGGGTGACGCGGTGAACTACATCGCCTCCAAAACAAAATCTTGAGAGGACCAGCCCCGCCTCAGCGCGGGGCTTCCTTGCAGAGGGGATTTTCCATGCAGGAACTGGAACGAAAACTGAATTATGCCTTTCGGAACCCCGCTCTGCTGCAGGAGGCGCTGAACCATAGCTCCTACGCCAACGAGCACCGGGCCGCCCACCTGCACAGCAACGAGCGGCTGGAATTCCTGGGGGACTCCGTGCTGGGCTTTGTCACGGCGGAATTCCTCTTCCAGCGGCATCCCGAGGCACCGGAGGGGGATCTGACCCGCATCCGGGCGGCGCTGGTGTGTGAGCAGAGCCTCTACGAGGTGGCCCAGCGGCTGGGCCTGGGCCAGTATCTAAAGCTGGGCCGGGGGGAGGAGGTCGGCGGCGGCCGGGAGCGGACCTCCATCCTGGCGGACGCTGTGGAGGCGGTGTTTGCCGCGGTGTACCTGGACGGCGGCATGGACGCCGCCCGGGCTCTGATCCACCGCTGCCTGCTGGACGCCCAGCGGGAGAGCGTGGTGGAGGAGCGCCGGCGGGACTACAAGACCGCCCTGCAGGAGCTGGTCCAGCGGCAGGCGGACCAGACCCTCACCTACCGCATGGTGGACGAGCAGGGGCCGGACCACGCCAAGACTTTCCACGCGGAGGTGCTGCTGAACGGCGAGGCCATCGGCAGCGGCTCCGGCCACAGCAAAAAGGAGGCCGAGCAGGCCGCCGCCAGGGCGGCTATGGAGGCCTTGGACTGACCATGTCATTTTTCGCCCTCTGTCCGACGGGATGGAGGGCGTTTTCGCGCGCGGGATGGATCTGGACGGAAATATGACTGGAATTTCCCGTCGGGCCGTGCTATACTGATACATACGTGAGATTTTTGCATACATAAAGGAGCGTGAAACGCGTGTCGCTGCTGACTTCCATTCTGCTGGGCCTGATCCAGGGCGTGGCGGAATTCCTGCCGATCTCCAGCTCCGGCCACCTGGCCATTGCGGAGAACCTGCTGCACATGTCCGGCGCGTCGGAGATCCCTGGCTTTTTTGACGTGCTGCTGCACCTGGGTACCCTGGTGGCGGTGTTCGTGGCCTACTGGGAGGAGATCCGGGATATGATCGTGGAGTTCTTCCAGGGAGCGCGGGACCTTGCCCGCCACACCACCCCCACGCCGGTGCCGCCCGCCCGGCGGATGATCCTGCTGATCATTGTGGGCACCCTGCCGCTGTTCGCGGTGCTGCCGGTGAAGGATTGGGTGGAGGGCCTGTCCAGCAATATGTATTTTGTGGGAGGCGCCCTGGTAGTTACCGGCTTTCTGCTGTTTGCCAGCGATCGGGTGAAGAAAGGGCGCAAGACGGAGAAAAACGCCACCCTGGTGGATGTGCTCCTGGTGGGCGTGGCTCAGGCCATCGCCACCTGTCCCGGCATCTCCCGGTCCGGCACCACCATCACCGCCGGGTGCTTTGTGGGCTTTGACCGGAAGTTCGCTGTGCGCTACTCTTTCCTGATGTCCATTCCCGCTATCCTGGGGGCCAACATCCTGAGTATCAAGGACGCAGTCGACGCCGGCATCATCTGGGCGGATGTACCCGTCTATCTGGTGGGCGTGGCGGTAGCCGCGGTGGTGGGCTACCTGTGCATCCGCCTGCTGAAAATGGTGGCCGAAAAAGGCAAGTTTGGTTTCTTTGCCTACTATTGCTGGGCAGCAGGCGCGCTGACGCTGGTGCTGCAGCTGGTTCAGGGGTAACTTGCCGCAGGCGTGCAGCGCACG
>CAJFNE010000149.1 GCA_904393855.1 uncultured Oscillibacter sp.
AGCGGACGGAGCGGCACGCGGTGCTGGCGGTGACCAACACCGGCGACACGATTCCCCCTGAGCAGCTGCCCCACCTTTTTGAGCGGTTCTACCGGGCGGACGCCTCCCGGGGGGAGAAGTCCGGCTTCGGGCTGGGGCTGGCCATCGCCCAAAATATCGTGAAAGTACACAAGGGCGCCATCCGGGCGGAGAGCCGTGACGGCGTGACCACCTTTACCTGCACACTGCCCTTGAAGAAGTGACAAGCGGCGGGAGCTGATGCTCCCGCCGCTTATTCTTTCGGAATCCGCATGGGCCCCCCGCTTACCGGAAGATCATCCGGCCCAGCCAGATGAAGATGCAGGCCCCGGCCACGCCCACGATCAGCTCCGCGATCAGGCCGAAGGCGTAGAATCCAAACAGCCCAAAGACGATATTGCCCACAAAGGACCCCACCACGCCGATGATGATATTCCGCAGGAGGCCGCCCTCCACGCCCATCAGCTTGCCGGCGATCCAGCCCACCAGGGCCCCCAGAATCAGTGCTCCAATCATTGGTACATCCTCTCTCAATCCGCAATATACTCCCGTACCCGGTAAACAGCGCCGATCTCCTCCTCGCAGATCCGGCGGCAGGCCTCGATCTCCTCCGGCGGGATCGTGTCCACCACTGTCATCATCACCGTAGGCACGTACTTTCGGACCTCTTTCGTGAAGTCCTTCATGGCCTGGTAGGCGTCCGCCTGCTGGGGATGGCAGAGGGCGTTATACTTCTCCGCCGTGTCCGTGTTCAGGGAGACGGACACCATGTCGAACCGGCCCGCGAACTCCGGGGCGATGTCCCGGCCGTTGATCAGGCTCCCGGTGCCGTTGGTGTCCATGCGGGTGAAGATCTTCTCCCCCCTGGCTTTCAGCTGGTCGATGACCCAGCAGATATCGTCGAAGCGGTAGGTGGGCTCGCCGAAGCCCACGAACACCAGCTGCTTGTACTGGGACAGGTCCCAGCTCTCAATGGAGGCCAGGAGCTCTTCTCTTGTAGGTTCCCGTTTCAGCCACAGGTTGTGGGTGTAGATGCTGCCGCCGGAGCTCTGGTTGTGCCGCAGGCAGAACTCGCAGTTGAAGTTGCAGCGGTTCGTGGGGTTCACATACAGATTGTCCCCATACTCGTAGGTGATCGTAAATCCTTTTTCCATGGTCCTCACTCCAGTCCAAACAGCCGCTTCCCGTTGGCGAAAGTGATCTCCGTCAGCTCCTGGGGGGTGACCCCTTTCCAGGCGGCCATTTTTTCAATCACATAGGGCAGGTACCGGCTGTCGTTTCGCTTGCCCCGGAAAGGCTCCGGGGTCAGATACGGCGCGTCCGTCTCCACCACGATCCGCTCCAGGGGGATCACCTCCGCCACCTCCGGCGCCTTTCGGGCGTTCTTGTAGGTGATGGGGCCGTCGATCCCCAGGTACCAGCCCCGCTTCACCAGGGTTTCCGCCATCTCCGGGCTGCCGGAGAAGCAGTGGAACACCCCCCGCAGCTCCGGGTAGTCCAGCACGATGGCCAGGCTGTCCCCGTGGGCCTCCCGGTCGTGGACGATGATGGGCAGGTCCAGCTCCAGAGCCAGCTCGATCTGCCGGCGGAACACCGCCTGCTGGAACGCCCGGGGCGGGTTGTCCTGCCAGTAGTAGTCCAGACCGATCTCCCCCACGGCCACCACCTTCTCATGGCGGCACAGTTCCCTGAGGGCGGCGAGCTCCGCGTCCCCAAAGCCGGCGCAGTCGGAGGGGTGGACGCCCACGGCGGCGTAGACGTGAGGGTACCGCTCCGCCAGAGCCACCGCCTCCCGGGAGGAGGGCAGTTCACACCCTGGGTTCACCACCAGGGTCACCCCCGCCGCAGGCAGGGCGGAGAGCACCGCGTCCCGGTCGGCGTTGAAGCTGCCGGAGTCATAGTGGGCGTGGGTATCAAAAATCGGCATGTCATCACCGCTTTCTCATACTTTTCGTGCCGCCGGGCCCTTTCGCCCGGCGGCGCGGATTTCAACGCCTAGCAGTATATCACACTTTCCCCCAAAGGGAAAGGCCTGTTTTTGAAAGAGAAACAACCGGCGGATCACTCCGCCGGCTGGATCTCTGTCAGCTCCTCAAAGGAGCGGATATAGGTATCGGCCAGGGCCTGGATCTCCGCCTGATCCGCCTCGGCGGAGGGGTCGTAGACCGCGCAGACCCGGAAGCCCGCCGCCTTGGCCGTCTGGATGGCGTGGAGGGCGTCCTCAAAGATGACGGTGTTCTGCTTATTGGCGCCCATCCGCCGCATGGCCCGCTCATAGATCTCCGGGCTCTCCGCCTTGCCCACGCCCACGTCGCCGCAGGTGAGAAGTCCCCGGAAATAGCCCTCGATCCCGGCGTGGCGCAGGGCGGCCTCCGCCAGATGACGGTCCGTGTTGGTGGCCACGTACATGTCCACGCCCTCCATCTTCAGCAGGGTCAGGAATGGGAGGACGCCGGGCTTGGGCTGGACCTGGTGGTTATAGAATTCCTCCACCCGGCTCTCCGTGGCGGCCACGATCTCTTCCACGCTCTCGCGCATGTGGTAGTGGTCCCTGCAGTACTGGGCCCCGTCCCAGACGGTCAGGCTCTTGACTTTCTCATAGAGGTCCGGCTCCGGCTCATACCCCAGGTCCCGCAGGGTGTTGGCGCCCAGTCCATCCCAGATGTGCATGGAGTCCAGCAGGGTGCCGTCCATATCAAAAATCGCACTTCGTAAACGCATGTTGCTCCCTCAAAAACCCTGGCCGAAACCGGCCAGGAAGTAAATCTCCCCCCCAAAAACAGGGAAGGGGATCTAGGGGAAACCTCTGGTTTCCCCAGTTGATCTGCCGCAAGGCAGATCAAAAAATTTCAATCATTTTCGGCAGGACACGCCCCAGGGCGGCTTCTCTTGCCCCTGCGGGGCAACTCGCCTCCTGCGCCTGCCGAAAATACTTTGACCCAAGCGCCTGGGGCGCGTTCACCAGTCCGTAGACTGGTGGTGGGGGAGGTCGAGGGGAAACAGCCGAAACGCCGCCAGCGGCGGAAAAAGTGAGGCTGTTTCGAGGCAGCGGCGCGATTGGCGGCCCAAACAGGGCCGGGAATCGCAGGGCCGCAACGGTGTCAGCCCGCTCCCCCTCGAAAGCGTCAGCACAGCTTCGCCCCCGCCGGAATCGCGTCGTCCACCATGATCAAGTGCAGGACCTCCTGCCCTTTTTCCGTGTGGACGGCGGAGAGCAGCATGCCGCAGCTCTCCAGGCCCATCATCTTCCGGGGCGGCAGGTTCACGATGGCCACCAGGGTCTTGCCGATCAGGTCCTCCGGCTCATACCACTTGTGGATGCCGGAGAGGATCTGCCGGTCCACGCCGGTGCCGTCGTCCAGGGTGAACTTCAGCAGCTTCTCGCTCTTCTTCACCGCCTCGCAGGCCTTCACCTTCACCGCCCGGAAGTCAGACTTGCAGAAAGTGTCGAAATCCACCTGCTCCGTGAGCTGGGGCTCCACCTCCACGTCGGGCAGGGCGGCCTTCCGGGCCGCCTCCGCGGCGGCCTCCAGCTCCGCGATGGCCTGGTCCATGTCGATGCGGGGGAACAGGTTCTCCCCCTTGGTGACCTGGACGGTCTCAGGCAGGGCGCCCCAGCAGTTGGCGCTGTCCCAGGACTGGACGTCCGTGTCCGCGCCGATCTGGGCGAAGAGTTTCCCCATGCTCTCCGGCATGAAAGGGGTGAGGAGGATGCCGCAGATACGGGTGGCCTCCAGCAGATTGTAGAGCACGTGGGCAAGGCGCGCTCCGTTGGTGTCCATGTCCTTTGCCAGGGCCCAGGGGGCGGTTTCGTCGATATACTTGTTGGCCCGCTGGATCACCTGGAACACCTGGGCGAGAGCCTCATGGGGGGCGAGGCGGTCCATGGCCTCCTCGTACTGGTAGCGCAGGGAGGCGGCGGCGGTCAGCAGCTCGCAGTCAAACTTTCGGGGGTCTCCCTCCGGGAAGTCCATCAGCAGCTCGAAGGTCCCCTGGGCCTGGGCGAGCATGTTAGCCAGATCCAGCTCGTCCGCCGTGGCGCCGGAGCCGGCCGGCAGCTGCCCGCCGAAGTACTTCTGCACCATGGCGGCGGTGCGGGAGACCAGATTCCCCAGGTCGTTGGCCAGGTCCGTGTTGATGGTCTGGATCAGCAGCTCGTTGGAGAAGTTGCCGTCGGAGCCGAAGGGGAAGGTGCGCATCAGGAAGAAGCGCAGGGCGTCCACGCCGAACTTCTCCGCCAGGATATAGGGGTCCACCACGTTGCCCTTGGACTTGGACATCTTGCCGCCGTCCAGCAGCAGCCAGCCGTGGCCGAACACGTGCTTGGGAAGGGGCTCGCCCAGGCTCATGAGCATGGCGGGCCAGATGATGGAGTGGAAGCGGACGATCTCCTTGCCCACGATGTGCACGTCGGCGGGCCAGTACCGCTCGTAGTCGTTGTACTTGTGGTTCTCATAGCCCAGGGCGGTGATATAGTTGGAGAGGGCGTCCACCCACACGTACACCACGTGGCCCGGGTCGAAGTCCACGGGAATGCCCCAGGTGAAGCTGGT
>CAJFNE010000150.1 GCA_904393855.1 uncultured Oscillibacter sp.
TCCGGCGTGCTGATCCGGCACCTGGTGCTGCCCGGGGAGCTGGAGAACACCCGCCGGGTGATCGACTGGGTGGCGGAGACGTTCCGCCCCGGGGACGTGCTGTTTTCCCTCATGAGCCAGTACACCCCCCAGCCGGGCGCCGTGGGGAAGCTGGCCCGGAAGGTGACGGCGGCGGAGTACCGGAGCGCGCTCCAGTATCTGGAGAACTGCGGCATCACCGACGGCTACACCCAGGAGCGGACGTCAGCCAGGGAGGAGTACACCCCGGACTTTGATCTGACGGGGCTGTAAGGCGTCCCTGTTTTACACAGGTTTTGCTTGCCTCCTTATCCCTTTCCGTGATATCCTGAGAAAAACACGGGAGGGGTTGCTGTGACCTGGAATCTCCGAAAGGCGCTTTCGCTTGCATTGGCCGCAGTCGTCCTGATCTTTGCCGCCTGGATGCTCTGGCCCCGGTCTCTGGAAGATGCTCTGGATCTGGAGGGGCGGCCCCTGTCCGCCACCATCATCACCAGCGGCGTCGAGGTGACGGACATGAACTCCACTCCCTACCATGACTTTGACGACTATGCCGTGGAGCCCGGCTCCCCGGAGGCGGACGCCATCCGGGAGATCCTGGGGCGCTGCTCCTGGCACCCCTGCCTGGACACTCTCACCGGCGCCGACGCGATCTCGGATATCGGCAATGTCAGCGTGTATCTGTATATCGGGGATATGGGGGCCAGCCTTTCCGTCCACAACGGCACCGGAAAGGCCCGGCTCAACGACCGGGTCGTGCGGATCGGCTATTTGGGAAACAGCCAGGCCGCCGCGCTGTGTGAGGAGCTGGCCCGCCTGCTGCGAACCACAGCCTCCCTGGCCCCTACAGCCTGAGATAAGCCGAAGCGCCATCCTTTGGGATGGCGCCTCTTGCTTCATCTTTCGGAAAAGGGCCCCTGACCGCACGCCTCCAGGGCCCGGGCCTCCAGGTCCCGGACGAAGGCGTCCTTCCCGTCACAGTAGCCCTCGATATCATCGGGGAACCGGGCCGCCAGCGCCCGTTTCAGCTCTCCATAAGCCGCCCGGGCCTCCGGGTGATGTCGCAGGTACTCCCGCACTGCCAGGTGCCGGACGATGTTCCGCCGGTCCTCCGCCTGGAAGATGTGCACCTGGTGGGTTCGCTCATCCCCGCCCTTGCGCAGGTACCGTCGCCCCGGGATGCCAAATTCCCCCAGATACTCGTATCCAAGGGCTGTCAAGGCGTCCCGCCTGTTGTCCACAGCCTCCAGATCCCGCACCACGGGCAGGAGATCGAGGATGGGCTTCGCCCACAGTCCCTCCACCGCCGTGCTGCCGATATGATAGACAGCCAAGCAGTTTTCCCCCAGGACGGCGCGAATCACCCGGGCCTCCGCCGCAAACGCCCGCCCCCACGCCGGGTCATGGGGAACCACCACGATCTGCTGCGCCATGCCTCCCGCTCCTTTCTCCAGCAGTTTATAGTCAGTTTAGCACGGGAACCCCCGGCCCGCAAGCGGGCCGCCCTTGACCTCCCCGGTATTTTCGGGTACAATAGAGCGGTAATCTCTGCGGAAGGGGGGACCTCCATGCCCGGTATCTCCGTCATCGTCCCGGTCTATCAGGCGGAGGCGTTTCTGGACGCCTGCGTGAACAGTGTGACGGCCCAGACCTTTGGTGACTGGGAGCTGCTCCTGATCGACGACGGCTGCACCGACGGCTCCCCCGCCCTCTGCGACAAGCGCGCCGCGGCGGACAGCCGGGTGCGGGTGATCCACAAGGAGCAAAACGCCGGCGTCAGTGAGGCCCGGAACACCGGCCTCCGGGAGGCCCGGGGCGCCTGCATCGCCTTCCTGGACGCGGACGACCAGCTGGAGCCCCAGGCCCTGGAGACCCTGTGGTCCCTGCGGGAGAGGTCCGGGGCCGACACCGCCGGCTGCGCCCACTACAACGTCTCCCCCGACGGCGCCGCCTCCCCGGAGCCGCTGCTGCCCGCCGGGGTCTATGACAACGGCGCCATCCTGGACCGCATCGTCTACCCCCTGCTGGGGGAGCGGCTGCGTGCCCCCGTGTTCAACGGGTTCATCTGGCGGTACCTCTTCTCCGGGGACATCCTCCGGGAGCATCGCATCACCTTCGCCGGGGCCTATCTGGAGGACGAGCTATTTTTGATGGAGTACTTCTGCCATGCGCAGAAGCTGGCGGTGACGGAGCAGCCCCTCTACCGCTACGCCTGGAACCCCGCCTCCATCACCCACAAGTATATGAAGGATTTTCCCCAGGTCTTTGCCCGCTTCATGGAGCGCAAGGCCGACCTGGCGGAGCGGTTCGGCCTGGACGCGGCCCGGCCCCAGTGGCGGGAGAACTCCAACTGGGCGGGGCTGCTGATCGCCATCGGCAACGAGTACGCTCCCACGAATCCCAAGCCCCTGGGGGAGCGTCAGCGGGCGGTGGAGACCCTGTGCCGCCAGCCGGAGATGGCAAAGGCCATTTCCACCCTGGCGCCGGAGGGCATGAGCCGCAACAAGCAGCTGGCGGCCAAGCTGGTGCGGGGCGGGCACTTCTTCCTGCTGAGCCAGCTGTACCGCCTGAAAAATCATCTGTAATTTCCACGAGGAGTCTGCCATGACCTTACTGCGCGAGAGCTACTGCTATCATCTCTGGACGGTCCTGCTGTCCGTCTACGACAAGAGCGCCGTCCACCGCTTCCTGGCCGCCGCCGGCCGCTGGTGCAACCGCCAGATCGACACCAGCCGGGTGCTGCGGGTGCTGTGTCGGGAGGGCGCGGTGGCCCGCGCCTGGCCGGAGAGCGCCCTGTGCCGGAGCCTCAGCTGGCTGATCAACCTGCCGGGCAGCCTGCTTCACCGGCTGTATGAGGCGTTTGCCCTGACCTTTGAGGACAGCTTCTTCGCCCGGCTGGCCTTTTCCCTGGGGGAGAGCACGGCCATCGCCCAGTCCTGGGTGATCATGCTGCTGTGGTGCATCCCCTTTACCTACTGGAACAACGCATACAGCCTCATGGCCTTTTCGGCCCTGCTGGTGCTGTTCTACGCCGGTTCCATGCACCGGCGCAGCTACCGGCTGGACCTGGCGGGGGTGGGGTTCTATCCCCTGGTGCTCTTCGGAGCCATGTTCCTGGGGGTGCTGTTCTCCTACGCCCCCTCGTTGTCCCTGCGGTTCCTCTTCTACCATATCTCCGCCGCGCTGCTGGTGCTGATCACCGTCAGCGCCGTGGGGACCCTGACGGACCTGAAGCGGCTGGCCGCCGGCGGCGCCGTCTGCGTGGCAGTGTCCGGAGTCTACGGTATCGTCCAGCGTATTCAGGGGGTGGAGGTGGACTCCTCCACGGTGGACCTGGCCCTCAACGCCGGGATGCCCGGCCGGGTGGTGTCCATCTTCGACAATGCCAACACCTTCGCGGAGGTGCTGCTGCTCCTGCTGCCCCTGGTGCTGGCCCTCATCCTCTGCTCCCGGCATCCGGTCAGCCGGCTGGCGGCCTGCTGCGTCTTCGTGGTGGGCGGCATTGCCCTGGGCATGACCTACTCCCGGGCCACCTGGGTGGGCTTTGCCTGCGCCATGGTGGTGTTCGTCTTCCTGTGGAAGCCCAAGCTGATCCCCGGCTTCCTCCTGCTGTGCTGTCTGGCGGTGCCTTTCCTGCCGGATACCATCTGGAACCGGATTCTGACCATCTTCAACCCGGCGGACTCCTCCATCTCCAGTCGGATTCCCCTGTACAAGGCGGCTCTAGAGGTCATCAGCAGCCGTCCGATCCGGGGTGCGGGCCTGGGCACCGCCACGCCCCAGGCCTACATCGCCGACTGGAACCTCTACCACGCGGACTTCCCCTATGTCCACTCCCACAACTTCTATCTGGAGGTATGGATCGAGGCGGGCCTCCTGGGCGTGGTATCCTTTGTGGCCTCCATGCTGTGGAATATCAAGCGAGCCGCGCATACGGCGCGGCACTGCGCCGACTCTCCTGCCCGCATCCTCACCTGCGCGGCCGCGGCGGCTCTGTGCGGCACCATGGTCTGCGGCCTGGCGGACTACCTGTGGAACTATCCCCGGGTGATGTGCATCTTCTGGTTTGTGTTCGCTGTGGCCCTGGCGGGCGTGAAGCTGTGCGGCCAGCAGAAGGGGCTTGACATTGCAGAGTGATCCGGTACAATAGGAGAGGCCGGAGATCATCCGGCCTCTTTCCGCAAGGCCCCTGCGGCGGTGCCCGCAGGCAGAAGACAGTTGCTTTTGGGCCTCTCCTGTGGTATCATGCAAAAAGGAATCATCCGGGTGTAGCGCAGTTGGTAGCGCGCTTGCTTTGGGAGCGTGAGGCTCGGGTTCGAGCCACAGCCCTCGGCAAACCCGGAAAGCCTTGGGACAGTTAGGCTGACGGCACTTTTCCCCTCGCCGGTAACTGGTCAAAAATCGGCGTTGACCACATGTTTGACCACAATTGGAAAATTTTATAACCGGGTGTAGCGCAGTTGGTAGCGCGCTTGCTTTGGGAGCAAGATGCCGGGAGTTCGAGTCTCCCCACTCGGACCAAAAACCGCCTCAAAACTGA
>CAJFNE010000151.1 GCA_904393855.1 uncultured Oscillibacter sp.
ATTCTTGCAAGGAGAGATCCCATGATGAAACGCTTCTGCGCATGCCTGCTGGCCCTGATATTGGCCCTCTGCGCCCTGCCCTGGGCGGGAGCTGCGGAGGAACCGGCTCAGGAGGTCACGATCCTCTTCACCCACGATCTTCACTCCCACTTCCTGCCCCAGGCCGACGGGGAGGGCGGGGAGAGCGGCGGCTACGCCCGGCTGAAGACCGCCATCGACGCGGAGAAGGCGGAGCATCCCGACGCCCTGCTGCTGGACGGCGGGGACTTCTCCATCGGCTCCCTGATCCAGGCCCTCTACACCACCCAGGCCCCGGAGCTGCGGACCATGGGCGCTCTGGGCTATGACGCCACCACCATCGGCAACCATGAGTTCGACCACGGCGGCGTGGGCTTTGCCGACATGCTGAACGCGGCGGCGGACGCCCGGGACGCCACTCTGGCGGCGATGCTCAGCTCCCAGGCCGGGGCGTATGACCAGGAGACGTACGGGCCTGCGACCATCCGCCTGCCCGCCCTGCTGGAGGCCAACTACACCCCGGCGGCGGACAACCCGGACCGGGACTACATCCAGGACGCCATGGACCGCTATGGGGTCCAGGAGACGCTGCTGCTCGAGCGGGGCGGCGTCACCTTCGGCATCTTCGGCCTCATGGGGCAGGAGTCCCACGACTACGCCCCCACCTCCGGCTTCACCCTGGAGCCGGCGGCGGAGCGGTGCGTGGAGTCCCTGCGGGAGCAGGGGGCGGAGGTCATCATCTGCCTGTCCCACTCCGGCACCAGCGAGACCCCCAGCCAGTCGGAGGACGAGCTGCTGGCAAAGGCCGTGGACAGCATCGATGTCATCGTCTCCGGCCACACCCACACCACCCTGACGGAGCCCATTGTGGTGAACGACACCTACATCGTCTCCGCCGGACCCTACTGTGAGAATTTGGGCTCCCTGACCCTGGAGCTGGCCGGGGACGGCTCCCTGACCCTGGCGGACTACCACCTGACCCCCATCGACGAGACGCTGGCGGAGGCCCCGGAGATCGCCGCTCTGGTGGAGGTGTGGAAGGAGCAGGTGGGGGAGACCTATCTGGCCCGCTACGATCTGACCTATGACCAGGTGCTGACGGAGAGCAGCTTCGCCTTGCCCCTGCCGGAGGAAGGCGTGCAGGCGGGGAATGCCCTGGGGGAGCTGGCGGCGGACGCCTTCCTGTGGGCCACGGAGCACCTGGCGGCGGAGACGCCGGAGGTGCGGACCGTCAGCGTCACGGCGGCGGGGGTCCTGCGTGCGCCCCTGTACGCCGGGGACATCACCGTGTCGGAGGCCTTTGACGTCCTGTCCATGGGCGTGGGGTCCGACGGAACCTCCGGCTTCCCTCTGGTGGCGGTCTACCTCACCGGAGAGGAGCTGAAGGCCGCCCTGGAGGTGGACGCCTCCGTCACGTCCCTCATGCCGGAGGCCCAGCTGTATATTGGCGGCATGGAGTATGCTTTCAACGTCCACCGGATGTTCTTCAACCGGGTGTTTGACGCCGCCTTCCGCGATCCCTCCGATGGGGGGGATTCCGGGGCCGGGGAGACGGAGATCCAGGATGACCAGCTCTACCGGGTGGTCACCGGCATGTATTCCGCCCAGATGCTGAGCACGGTGAAGGCCCGGTCCTTCGGCCTGCTGTCCCTGGAGCCCAAGCTGGCGGACGGCACCCCGGTGACGGATTTCAACGACTGCATCCTGCGGGACGCGGACGGCAACGAGATCAAGGAGTGGTATGCCCTGGCGGCGTACCTCCAGAGCTTTGGGGAGGACGGCGTTCCGGCGCGGTACGCCCAGCCGGACGGCGACGGCCGCAAGGAGGTCAGCACCAGCTGGAACCCGGTGGAGCTGCTGCGCAGCCCCAATGGGATCACCCTGGCCGTGCTGGCCGCGGCCGCGGCGGTGATTCTGCTGGTGGTCCTGCTGGTCCGCTGGGTGGTCCGCCGCCGGAGACGGCGGAGGGCCGATATCTGAAAAAAGCCCGGCAGCGGAGAAGCTGCCGGGCTTTTTCTCGTTATACGATCCGCAGGAGCTTCTCCACCTGCCGGTCCTGCTCCGCGAAGTAGCGGATGATGTCCTTGCGGGTGACGATGCCGATGAAGCTGCCCGCGTCGTCCACCACGGGGATGAAGTTCTGGTTCATGGCGCTCTCCAGCAGCTCATCCATGGTGACGGTGATGCGGACGGAGGGGTAGCTGTGGGGCTGGAGGATATCCCGGATCTGAAGCTGTTCCAGAGCTTTCATGGTGCAGCGTTCCGCGCCGTCTCCGCTGAGGAGACGCCAGAGGAAATCTCCCTCGCTGACCGTGCCGACATACTGTCCGGTACGGGAGATGACCGGGATCGCCGTATAGCCATGGTGACGCATTTTTTCCAGTCCCTGGCGGAAGGTGCAGTCGTCGTATAAGTAGGCGACACGGACCTTGGGTAGTAGAAAGTAAGCAATGTTCACCAGTCTGCCTCATTTCTTTTAGACGGGGGCCGTCTGAATTCAGGTCACAGGACCTATCTATAATATACAAGGTAAATGGCAGAGGTTGGTGAACAATCTATGAAATTTGATGAAATAAACCTTTACATTTCCAGATGGGCCTGCTATGATGTAGATGTGATTTATGCAACAGAAAGGGGCGCGGAATGTGCTGAAACAAGAGGAATTGGAACAGAGCCCGTTGTTCGAGCATATCAGTTATGACGAATACTGCCGGATGCTCTCCTGCTTTCAGGCGGTGCAGAAGTCTTTCCGGCCGGACGAGCTGATCTATGATCTCAGCGATCCCCGCAGCGACGCCGTGGGGATTGTGGAGCGGGGGGAGGCGGTGCTGATCCGCATCGATGAGGACGGAGTTTCCACCGTGATGGAGGAGCTGGGCAACGGCGGCATCTTCGGAAGGACCCTGGCTTTCGCCGGCGCGGGGCGGGACAGCCTGGAGGTGGTGTGCCGCACTCCCTGCGATGTGCTGTTCATCGACTACGCCCATATCCTCAAGCGGTGCGAGAATGCCTGCACCCACCACAGCCTGCTGGTACAGAACATGCTCAAGCTCATGAATGAGAAGGCCCAGGGCCTCTCCCGCCGGGTGGACGTGCTCTCCCGCCGCTCCATCCGGGAAAAGCTCCTGTGCTACTTCCGCCAGCTGGCGGACCAAACGGGAAGCGAGAGCTTTCTCCTGCCCTTTTCCCTCAGCACCCTGGCGGACTACATCGCCACGGACCGCAGCGCCATGATGCGGGAGCTCAAGCGCCTGCGCACGGAGGGGCTGATCCAGTCCAGCGGCCGGCAGATCACTCTGCTGACATAAGCTCTGAGGGAGGACTACTTGTTAAAAAATTATCATAAAATGAAAAAACGGATTGACGAATGTGGGGACGCTGTATTACAATAAATAATCGATATGGCGGCAAAGCCCTGGCATGTTCCGAAAAAGATCACATGGGAAAGAGGGAAGATCAGTTATGTATCGTATCGTGAGAAAAGAGGAGCTCCGGCCCACCGTGACGCTGTACGAGATCGAGGCGCCGCTGGTGGCCAAGAAAGCGCAGCCGGGCCAGTTCATCATCCTGCGGGTAGATGAGCAGGGAGAGCGGATCCCCATCACCATCAATGCCTACGATCCGGAGAAAGGGACGGTCACCATCATCGTCCAGACCGTGGGCGCCACCACGGAGAAGCTCAAGCACCTGAACGAGGGCGACAGCCTCCAGGACTTTGTGGGTCCCCTGGGTAAGGCCACCGAGACCGAGGGAAAGAAGAAGGTCTGCGTGGTGGGCGGCGGCGTTGGCTGCGCCATCGCGTACCCCGTGCTGAAGAAATTCCACGACTCCGGCGCCGAGGTCCACGCGGTCATCGGCTTCAAGAACAAGGACCTGGTGATCCTGGAGGATGAGTTCCGGGCCGCCAGCAGCGTGCTGAAGGTCTGCACCGACGACGGCTCCTACGGCCAGAAGGGCGTGGTCACCGAGGCGCTGAAGGAGCTGATTGACGCCGGCAACCAGTATGACGAGGTGTTCGCCATCGGTCCCATGGTGATGATGAAATTCGTCTCCAAGACCACGGAGCCTTACGGCATCCCCACCACCGTTTCCATGAGCCCCATCATGATCGACGGCACCGGCATGTGCGGCGGCTGCCGCCTCAGCGTGGGCGGCGAGATGAAGTTCGCCTGCGTGGACGGCCCGGATTTTGACGGCCACAAGGTGGACTGGGACCTGGCGGTGAAGCGCAACCAGATGTATCAGGCCTTCGAGCGGCATAAGTACGAGGAGACCTGCAATCTGCTGAAGAAGGAGGCTGAGTAAGATGGCGAACATGTCTTTGAAGAAGAACCCCATGCCCTCTCAGGACCCCAACGTCCGGAACAAGAACTTTGACGAGGTGGCCCTGGGCTACACGGAGGAGATGGCCATTGACGAGGCCCAGCGCTGCCTGAACTGCAAGAACCCCAAGTGTGTGAACGGCTGCCCCGTGAACGTACATATCCCCGAGTTCATCTCCAAGGTGGCGGAGGGCAAGTTTGACGAG
>CAJFNE010000152.1 GCA_904393855.1 uncultured Oscillibacter sp.
TGGTTGGTGGGCTCGTCCAGCAGCAGGATGTCCGTGTCCTCCAGGATCAATCGGCCCAGGTTCACCCGGGTCTTCTCCCCGCCGGAGAGACTGTCAAAGAGCTGGGTCCGCATGTCCTGGGAGATGGAGAGGCCGTTGGCGATCTTGTTCACCGCCACATCCGTGTCGTAGCCGCCAAATACCTCAAACTTCTCGCTCAGCGCCCCGTAGCGCTTCAGGAGGGCAGGGTCGCTCTCCCCCGCCGCCATCCGGTCCTCCAGGGACCGCATCTCCCCGGCCAGATGCTCCAGCCGGGAGAAAGCGGAGCGCAGCACGTCCTCCACCGTGTAGCCCGCCGGGTACACGGGGATCTGGGAGATCAGTCCCAGCCGACGTCCCTGGCCGATGGTCACCTGACCCTCGTCATAGTCCAGCTCGCCGGTTAAAATCTTAAACAGGGTCGTCTTGCCGGCGCCGTTGCGGCCCAGCAGTCCCACCCGCTCCCCCTGGTCAATCTGAAAGGTGAGGCCGTCCAGGACATTCTTCCCCACCTCGAAGGATTTTACCAGGTTGTTGACCTGTATCTCAATCATAAGCTCCTCTCAGCTGGTCCACCAGCTGTTCAAAATGCATGGCATGGGAGGCCTTGACCAACATGGCGGTCCCCGGCGCCAGCTGCTGGCGCAGCTCCGCCGCAGCCTCCTCCTTGGTGGAGAAGTGCAGCACCTCGCCGCCGCTCTCCGCCGCTCCCTCGGCGATCATCGCCGCCTTGGAGCCGATGGCCACCACGAAGTCGATGCCCAGCATGGCCGCCAGCGCCCCGATATTGTAGTGGGCCTGGTCCGTCAGATCCCCCAGCTCGCCCATGTCCCCCAGCACTGCCACCGTCCGGTCGCAGTCGGTTTTGGCCAGCACCTCCAGCGCCGCCGTCACGGACTGGGGGCTGGCATTGTAGCAGTCGTCCAGCAGGATCCGATCCTCAGGCAGGTGGATCACCCGCATCCGGGAGCCGGTGGTCTGGTAGGACGCCACACCCCGGGTGATCTCCTCCCGGCTTAGCCCCAGCTCCTCCGCCACCGCCACGGCGATGGAGACGGCGTAGGCCATGTGCTCCCCGGGCGCGGAGGTGGCCAGCTCGTAGCGGCCCCGGGCGGTCTCCACCGTGCAGGTGATCCCGTCCACGCCATGGTCCGCGATCTCCGTGATCCGCACCTGGCAGTGCTCCGCCTTGCCGCAGCGCACCGTGCGGAAAGGGACGTCCACCGTGTCCAGCAGGGCGTCGTCGCCGTTGAGGATCACCAGTCCCTCCGGCCGCAGGTGCTCGAAAATCTCGCATTTGGCCCGCAGGATTCCCTCCCGGCTGCCGAGAAACTCAATATGGGCGTCGCCGATGTTGGAGATCACGGCGATGCTGGGCCGCACCATGGCGCCCAGGTAGGCGATCTCGCCGAAGTGGTTCATGCCGGTCTCGATCACCGCCGCCTGATGCTCCGGGCTCAGGTTCAGCAGTGTCAAGGGCGTGCCGATGTCGTTGTTGAAATTGGCCTGGGTCTTCAAAACCCGCAGCTTCGCTCCCAGTACCGCGGCGATCATGTCCTTGGTGGTGGTCTTCCCCACGCTGCCGGTGATCTGGACAAAGGGGATGTCAAAGCGGTCCCGATAGGCCGATGCCAGGTCCCGCAGAGCCAGGCGGGTGTCCTCCACCCGGATGTAGAATTTGTCCGGCCGCAGCGTCTCCGGCAGACGGGCGTACAGGCACCCCGCCGCGCCGCCCTCCAGGGCCGCGTCAATGAAACGGTGGCCATCGAACCGCTCCCCCACCCAGGGGAGGAACAGGCTGCCGGGAATCACGCTGCGGCTGTCCGTGCATACGGCACACACCGGGGCCGCGTCCTCCCGGGGCTGAAGCCACTCGCCGTGCACGGCGGCGGCGATCTCGCCAATGGTCATGGGCTCCATGGTCTCATCCTTTCCTTGGAATGTGATAGGACAGCTGGACGATCTCCTCGCACAGCTGGTTGTAGGAAATGCCCACGGCGGCGGCCTCCTTGGGGACGAAGCTGGCCGGCGTCATCCCCGGCAGGGAGTTGATCTCCAGGCACCACAGCTGTCCGTCCCGGTCCAGGATCATGTCCGTCCGGGAGTAGACCTCCAGTCCCAGCGCCCGGTGAAGCCGCAGGGCCAGCTCCCCGGCGGCGGCCATCTGCTCCGGTGAAATCTCCGCCGGGCAGATCTCCCGGGCGCCGCCGTTCTGGGCGGCCTGGTACTTGGCCACATAGTCAAAGGAGTCCCCGGCGGGGATGGTCTCCGCCGCCGGCAGCCATCGATCCCCCAGCACCGCCACCGTCAGCTCCCGGCCGTAGAGCTTCTTCTCCGCGATGATGTGGCTGCCGTAGCGCAGCAGCTCGCGCAGAGCCGTCTCCAGCTCCTCCTTGGTGTCCGGCAGGGCCAGCCCCAGGGAGGACCCGCCATTGACCACTTTCACCGCGCAGGGAACCTCCAGCTCCTCCGTCAGGCGGGGGATGTCCTCCTCCGTGTAGTGTGGAATATCCCGCCAGGGGGCGTTGGGGATGCCCGCCTGATCCATGATCTTCTTAGCGATGGATTTGTCCATGGCCATGCCGCTGGCCAGGTATCCGCCGCCGGTGTATCGGATGCCCAGCAGATCGAACGTGGCCTGGACGCGGCCGTCCTCGCCGTCCTGGCCGTGGAGGGCCAGGAACACGATGTCCGCCTGGGCGCAGATGTCCAGCACATGGGGGCCGAAGTGGCTGGGACTCTGGTCCGCACGGGAGCGGCGCACCGCCTCCAAGTCCGCCGGAGCCGCCTGAATCCGCACCTGGGGGCACAGGCCGTCCGGGGCGTCAAACAGAGTCTCCAGATCCGCCGGAACCTCCGGCAGGCCCAGAAACAGGTCTACAAAGATCGCCCTGTGGCCGTTCTCCCGCAGGGCCCGGCACACGCTGATGCCCGACACCAGAGAGACGTCCCGCTCCGTGGAAATACCTCCCGCCAGCACAACAATCTTCATTGGAATCTCCCCCTCATCCGCCGGTGCAGCCGGCGCAGTCTGCGCATCTCCCAGGTCTTCCCCGTGGATACGCAGAATCATGCTATTTTAATCTTCCATAGTTTAGCACAAACCGCACCGGAATACAACCGTCAAAACGCGTCTCTCCTCTGGTGTCAGGTCCGAAAACTCTCGATCTGCGTAAAAAAACGGACCCGGGACGTTTCCCGGGCCCGTTCGCCTTCATCCTACTTCAGCCAGCCGAACAGGCCGCCTTCCGACTCCTCCCCCTCCAGCAGAGTGCTGGCGGCGGAGAGCATCTGGGCCGCGTCCGCCCGGGTCACGGCGTCCTCCAGGGTGCCGCTGCCGAAGCTGCCGGCGGAGAGGACGCTGTACGCCTCCATGTTGCCCACAGCCTGGGCCGCCCAGGAGGGCACCGCCTCCCGGTCCGCGAACCACACGTCCAGGTCCACATCCCCCAGGTCCAGCAGGCGGTTCAAGACCGTGGCGGCCTCGTTGAAGGTGATGGCCTCCTCCCCCTGGAAGGCCGCGCCGTCCGCGGTGGTCTTGCCCTGGACGATGCCGTCCGCCACGCCGGCGGCGGCGTAGGCCTTGGCCCAGGCGGGGATACTAGCGTCATCGCAGAAGCCGGTCATGGTGACGTCCGTCACCTCCCGGCCCGCGGTCTCCAGGGCCAGGGCCAGGAATTCGCTGCGGGACACGGTCCGGTCCGGCTCAAAGTAGTAGTTCTCCCCGATCCGCGCGCCGGTGAAGATCCCCGCCTCCGCCAGGTGCTGGGCCGCCGCCGCGGCGGGGCTGCCGGCGGTGTCGGAGTAGCTGACGCCGGACTTGGGCTTCTCAATGCGGACCTCCACCGTGGCGGGCAGAGAGGTCCGTCCCGCGCTGTCCGTGGCGGTGTAGGTGAAGCTGTCAGACCCCGTGACGCCCTCCTCCGGCGTGTAGGTGAACTGCACGCCCTCCACGGTGACGGTGCCCTTTCTGGGCTCCTCCGCCACCGCGTAGGTCATCTCCCCCTCGCCGCTGCCCAGCTGGAACTGGGCCTGGTAGGGGATGTCCCGGTAGGTGGTGATCTCCACGTCCAGGACAGCGGGGGCCCCCTCCTCCGCCTGGGCGGTCTCCTCTTTGCCGCCGAAGAGCGCCGAGGCACTGCCGGTCAGCAGCGCCGCCGCCAGGGCCAGCAGGGCGCTTCGTCTCATCCATGTCTGTTTCAAGGTAGTTCGACCTCCTGTATGATTTGGTACGGGAGTAGTGTTTTCCCACCCGTTGGAATTATGCAAGAAAGGCGGCTTTTTGTTCCGGCAGACTTTTCCCTGGCCAAATGTCCGCCGGTGTGCTATGCTGTTGGGGAAAGGCAGGCGTTCCCTATGGAAACCATCACAAAGATCATCACCCCGGAGGAGGACGGCGCCACCGTCCGCCACATCCTGCGGGCCCAGCTGCACTTCTCCTCCCACGCCATCTCCCGGCTGACCCGGGCGGAGACCGGCATCCTGGTGAAC
>CAJFNE010000153.1 GCA_904393855.1 uncultured Oscillibacter sp.
CAGCAGCTCTACACGGGCTTGGATTCCTTCGCACTGCTGGCAGTTCCCGGGTTCATGCTGGCCGGTTCTTTCATGGAGAAAGGCGGCCTCTCCAAGCGGCTGGTGAATGTGGCGGAAAAATTCGTGGGTCATCAGACCGGCGGTTTCTGCGCGGTGACGGTGGTGGCCTGCCTGTTCTTCGGCGCCATCTCCGGCTCTTCTCCCGCGACAGTGGCGGCCATCGGCGGCATCATGATCCCCTACATGGTGCGGGAGGGCTATGCCAAGGACTTCGCCACGGGCCTCTCCGCAGTGGCCGGCAGTCTGGGCATCATCATCCCGCCCAGCATTCCTTTCGTCATCTACGGTATTTCCACCAACACGAATATCGGCACCCTGTTTATCTCCGGCATCGTCCCCGGCATCATCATCGGCGTAGCCCTGATTGTGGTCTCCCGCTTTATCTGCAAGAAGCGCGGCTATCTGGGCACGGAGCGTAAAGCCACCGGCAAGGAGAAGCTCCAGGCCATTAACGAGGCCAAATGGGCGCTGATCATGCCGCTGATCATTCTGGGCGGCATCTACGGCGGATTCTTCACGGCGACGGAAGCCGCCACGGTGGCTATCTTCTACAGCCTGTTCGTGGGCTTCTTCATCTATAAGGAGCTGAAGTGGAAGGACGTCTTTGCCATTCTGAATGACACCGCCTCTTTCGTAGGCGCTGTGATGCTGGCTTTCGCGCCGGCCGCCGCTCTGGGCGCCGTACTGCGGATGCTGGGCGTTCCCTCCATGGTCAACGAACTGCTGCTCACCGTTTCCACAAACATCTACGTGATCATGTTCCTTGTGATGATCGTGCTGATCATTGCCGGCATGATCCTGGACACCATCTCTGCTATCGTGCTGCTGGCCCCCATTCTCAGCGAGGCACTGCTCCCCATGGGCATCGACCCGATCCACCTGGGCACGGTGATGATCGTGGCCCTGGCCATCGGCTTCGTGACGCCGCCCGTGGCCCAGAACCTGTTCGTGGCCACAGGCATGACGGGAGTCCCCATGCACAAGATCGTCAAACAGGCATGGCCGTTTATCATTACCATGCTGGTCTGCCTGGTCGTGGTCACATTCTTCCCGGAAGTTTCCCTGTTCCTTCCCAACATTCTGTCCTGAGCGGAGCTGTCCTGACAGCCTGCCAGGGTTTATAAAGGAGACGATACGAATGAGTGAGAAATTAATTCTGGGCATCTCTGGCAGTCCCCGCAAGGGCGCCAACACGGATCTGATGCTGGCGGAGGCCCTGAAAGCCGCCGAGACTGTGGAAGGTATCCGCACGGAGACCATCTATCTGCGGGACTACGAGATTCACAATTGCCGGGGCTGCTTCGCCTGCTGCCGGGAACCGGGCAAGAAGGACAACGGTGCCCATGCCTGCGCCGTGTTCCGGGACGGCATGGATGAGATCTACCCCAAGCTCAAGGCGTGCGACGGGCTCATCATTGCCTCTCCCGTCTATTTCCAGTCTGTGTCCGCCCAGGTGAAGCAGTTCATGGACCGGACCGAGGGCCTGCTGCGCTATGGCACCAGCCAGTACCAGTACGCGCTGCAAAATAAGGTTGGCGGCGGCCTGGTGGTGGGCGGCAACCGGAACGCCGGCGAGGAGCTGACCATGCTGGAGCTGCAAGGCTTCTTCCAGGTGCATGACATGATTGTCGTGGGCTCCGGCGGCGAGCCAACGCCCGGCTGCTATAACGGCGGCGCATGCACGACCTACCCCCAGAAAGGAGATATCCGGGACGCGGTGCTCTCTGACGAATTAGGCATGAAGAGCTGCCGGAATCTGGGAATTCGGGTTGCAAAGACCGTGATGATGCTGCGCCACGCCTGATTGCGGGCTACACGGGCACAGAGCTTGGAGGCATATAGATGGGCAACAGCAAGATGATTGAAGCATATGTCGCGGAACACCAGCGAGAATTCCTCGGGATTTTGGAGAAAGTCGTGAACCTGGAGTCTCATACATACGGCCCGCGAAAGGTAAAGGACCAGTGTGGGATGTATCTCAAGGGTCTATTTGAGGGCCTGGGCTTTACGACGGATCTGGTCGATGCAGGAAAGACCGGCATCCATATTACGGGACGCCTGGGCAGCGGGACTCAAAAGGTCCTGCTGGTGGGGCACTATGACACGGTGTTTCCCACCGGAACTACGGAAAAACGGCCTTTTTCCGTGAAAGATAATAAGGCCTATGGCCCGGGAATCTACGATATGAAAGGTGGTCTCATCAGCTACTATATGGCAGTCAAGGCCCTGCGGGAGCTCGGAATGCTGCCGGAGGACAAACAGATCGAATTCTTCTTCAACTGCGACGAGGAGGCTGGCAGCGGGACTTCCAAGGACCGAATCATGCAGCTGGCGTCTCAGGCCGGAGCCTGTCTAGTGGCCGAACCGGGCCATGACAGCGTCGGCTATGTGACAGCGGAGCGGTTCGGCCGGTCCGTGGTCAAGATTACCGCGAAAGGAGAAGCCGGCCACGCTGGAAACCGACCGGACTATACAGCAAATCCCTTGCTGGAGCTCTCCTACATCCTCATTGACCTGGAGTCGCGCTGCGACAAGAAGCGGGGCGTGTGGTACTCTCCCGTCAGTATGCACGGCGGCGATGTGGGTCCCACCGCGATGACCCCTGCCGAAGCCTCCGTTATTTACGATATTCGCTACCTGAACGAGGCGCTGGGGCAGGAGGTGGAGGAAGTCCTCCAGTCTCTGAAACCGAGGCTGAAAAATGTGCAGCTGGAAATCACCGGCGGTCGGGAAAAGCCCCCCTTTGCCCAGTCCAAGGTGCACGCCAAGGTATTCAATCGGGCGAAAGAGATCGTGGAAGAGCTGGGGTATACCTATCACCCCACTCGTCTTGGAGGAGGCAGTGACTGCAACTTTACCGCCTCAGTAGGATGCCCCTCCCTGTGCGGTTTGGGGTTGAATGGAGACTTCCTGCATAATCCGCAGGAGTACATACGGATCGACACCATTCCTCCGAGGGTCGCACTCGTTGCGGAACTCATCCGAACCCTTTAATCCAGTTTTTTGTGAGAATCGAAAAGACCGGCGGGCTGTGGAACTTCCACGGCCCGCCGTCTTTGATTCAGAGTCCTTATTTCTATTGGATATGGCTCCCCAGGAGAGAAAACAGCCGCACCAGCGGCTCCCAGAGGTCCGGGTGGTGTTCCAGCAGGAAGGTACGGACCTCCCCGGCCGTCAATCCGTCGCCCCACAGCAGAATCTGCTGGCCCACGGCCTCCTTCCCGATGGCGATATCTCCCAGGGCGGCCACGCCCACGGCGATCTGGTCCGCCACCGCCGCCACGCCGCCGGCATAGACGCCCACAGCGGCGCTGCCGAAGGCCGCAATCCCCACGGACAGCGCCCCCAGAGCGCCCACGCCCACCGCCATGGCCGCCAGGGACAACAGCCCCACGGAGAGTGCCCCGATGCTGATTATACCCAGGCTGACGCAGCCCAGGGCCACTACCCCGATGGCGGAGTTGCCGATGGCGATGATTCCCTTGGCCACGCTGTCCCGGCCCAGCAGGCCGTGGCGGGTCAGGCGGATGGACACCAGGGGGATACCGCAGATGCGGGTCTTGCTGTCGTAGGCGTAGCCCCGGACGTAGCGGGTCAGGGCGTCCACCTTGGCCTCCAGCCGGGAGGCATCCTCCGGGGCCTCCGTTCCAGACGGCGTCTCCGGCTCCTCCAGGTAATCCTTCACCAGGTAGTCCACGCTGACACGGAACAGCTCTGAGAGGGCAATCAGCTTCCCCAGCTCCGGCGCCGCCGCGCCGCTCTCCCACTTGCTGACAGACTGCCGGGTGACCCCCAGCCGGTCCGCCAGCTGCTCCTGACTCAGCCCCGCCTTCCGGCGCAGGTCCGCGATTTTCTCCGATAACTGCATGCTCTTGACACTCGCTTTCTCTTGGGATAGCCCTATCATAGTTCGCCCGCCGCGTCCTGGCAAGAACGCGGCGGGTGGAACTTTGTCAACCTCGGGTTGCACCCTTTGGGGTGCAAGGGGTTGGCGGTTCTGTCCGTCTTGTCCCGCTTACCAGATCCCCAGGACGTGCTGGACCCCCAGGCTGACGGCGGCGATGGCCACCCAGCAGCAGAAGCCCATGAGGATCGGCTTCCCGCCGGTCCTCACCAGCTTCACAATGTCGGTGTTTAATCCGATTGCCGCCATGGCCATGACGATGAAGAACTTGCTGGCGTCCTTCAGGAAGCTCACCGCGCCTGCTGGAATGGGCAGCACCGTGGTGATGATGGAGGCCAGCAGGAACAGCAGTACGAACCAGGGGAAGATCTTCTTGATGTCCACCTGGGCGCCCCCCTGCTTCCCCTCCCGGCGGGTCCGCAGCAGGGCCAGCACCAGCGTGATGGGGATGATGGCCAGGGTCCGGGTCATCTTCACGATGGCGGCGGTGTCCAGGGTGTTGGCGCCGGGGTGCATCCCGTCCCAGGCGGCGGCCGCC
>CAJFNE010000154.1 GCA_904393855.1 uncultured Oscillibacter sp.
GAGCACCATCACGAACACGACCATGACCATGACCATGAGCATCACCATGACCACGATCACGAGTGCGACGATCCCAACTGTTCCTGCCACCATCATCACCACCATGCCGACGAGGTGTTCGCCTCCTGGGGCCGGGAGACGCCCAAGACCTTTGCCCGGGCGGACATCGACCGCATCCTGACGGCTCTGGACTCCGGGGACTACGGCAGGATCCTCCGGGCCAAGGGCATCGTGGCGGGCAGCGACGGCGCCTGGATCGAGTTCGACTACGTGCCGGAGGAGCACGAGGTTCGGGAGGGACATCCCGACTACACCGGCCGGCTGTGCGTCATCGGCGCGGAGCTGAACGAGGCCAAGCTCGCCGAGCTCTTCGCCCTGTGAGTTCTTTTTCTGAAAAGAAAAAGAACCAAAAAGATTTTAGCGCGCTCTGGGGCCTGGAGTTGGACCGGGCCTGACACACGGCAACCGAGCCGGGTGGATGGGGACGGTTTCCGGGGCCAGGGGAGTGCGCGGGAGAATTTTGGCGCGCCTGGGAGCTGGGGTTAGACCAGACCTGACATACGGTAACCGAGCCGGGTGGTGGACGGGGAAGCCGCTTCCGGGGTTCCGGCGCGCCGCTTGCGGGCGGAGGCCCGCACAGTTTACCCGAAAGGACACTGACTTTACCATGGCTGATATTCCTGTATATCTGGTGGCCGGCTTCCTGGATGCCGGCAAGACCAATTTCATCAACGGCATCCTGGAGGACGGCTTCGCCCGCCAGGAGCGGACGCTGCTCCTGTGCTGCGAGGAGGGCGAGGAGGAGTACGAGCAGAACGCCCTGGACAACGTGACGGTCATCACCATCGAGGACGAGGAGGACCTGAAGTGTTCCTACCTCAAGGAGCTGGAGAAGCAGTACCGCCCCCAGCAGGTGCTGATCGAGTACAACGGCATGTGGCAGATGGAGCGTCTCTACCGGGAGGTGCTGCCCGCCAACTGGATCCTCTATCAGATCATGACCTTCGTGAAGGCGGATACCTTTGAGATCTACGCCAAGAACATGGGCCAGCTGATGATGGAGAAGATCACCAACGCGGACCTGCTGGTGTTCAACCGCTGCACCCCGGAGCTGCGGGACGCCCTGCGCAAGCGGAACCTCCGCATGGTGAACCGCCGGGCGGAGATCTATCTGGAGAATGTGGACGGCACCAGCGAGGACTACCTCACCGGCGACGAGTGTCCTTTCGATCTGAACCAGGACATCATCGACGTGCCGGACGACGACTTCGGCGTGTGGTACGTGGACGTCATGGACCACCCGGACCGCTGGGCGGGGAAGACCGTCCACATGAAGCTGGTCATGTGCCACTCCAAGAAGTACCCGGGTATCCACTGCCCCGGCCGCTTCGTCATGACCTGCTGCGAAAACGACATCCAGTTTCTGGGCCTCATCGCCAAGGGCATCGGCCTGAAGCAGTACCAGAACCGGGACTGGATCGAGGTCACCGCCCGGATGGCGGTGGAGAACCACGCCGCCTACCAGGGCAAGGGCCCGGTGATGCACGTCATCTCCATCGCCCCCTGCGAGAAGCCCGCCCAGGAGGTCGTCTCTTTCTGACGAAATCCGATACGGTTCGTAGAATTCGACAAAAAGAATCCCCTCCGTTGTCAAAACGGAGGGGATTCTTTTTCGTCTTGCGGGGGAGAGGGCGGCGGGGACAGGGATACCCTAGGCACCGGAGGGGCCCTGCCTGCGCCACCGGAGCCGGACGGGAGCCGGCGCGGCCCGGATGGCCCGGACCGCCTCCCCGTGGAGGGTCAGGAGGCAGAGGAGGTTGGGGAGGCACATGAGGGCGTTGCAGAGGTCCGCGAAGAGGTAGACGGTCTCCAGCCGCTGGCCCGCCCCCCAGAGGGCCGCCAGCACGTAGAGGAGCCGATAGGCCATGCGCCCCCGCCCCCCGGTCAGGTAGGCGTAGGCGGTCTCCCCCTGGTACTCCCAGCCCAGGATCGTGGAGAAAGCGAAGAGCACGATGGACAGGGCGATGCACTTGCCGCCCCACTCCCCCAGCACCGTTTCAAAGGCCAGGATGGTCAGCGCCGCGCCGTCCACCGGCGCGCCGGCGGCGTCCACAGCCCCCAGCACCCCGGAGCAGCAGATGGCAAGGCCCGTCACCGTACAGATGACGATGGTGTCGAAGAAGGCGCCGGTCATGCTGATGTAGCCCTGGTGCACGGGGTCGTCCGTGTCGGCGGAGGCGGCGGCAATCCCGGAGGAGCCCAGCCCCGCCTCGTTGGAGAAGATGCCCCGGGCCACCCCCCACCGGGCGGCGGCCCACATGCCCGCCAAGCCCCCGGCCGCCGCCTGGGGGGAGAGGGCGGAGCGGAAGATGGCGGCCAGTCCCGTCGGGAGATTGCCCAGGTTGCCCCCGATCACCGCCAGCCCCGCTGTGAGATACAGCACTGCCATGACGGGTACCAGCACGGAGGTGATCCGGGAGCTGGTGCGGATGCCCCCCAGGATACCGACAAGGGCCAGCCCCGCCGTCACCAGCCCCACCGGCCACACCGGCAGGCCGAAGGTGCCAGAGAGGGACTCCGCCACGGCGTTGGCCTGGGTCATGCTGCCGATCCCCAGGGACGCCCCCACGGCGAACAGGGCGAAGAGGGCCCCCAGGATGCCCCCGGCCCGGGGGCCGAAAGCCCGCTCCATCAGGTACATGGGTCCGCCCACCCACTGGCCCCGGCGGTCCCGCCGCCGGTATTGGACCGCCAGCATACTCTCGGCGAAGATGGTGGCCATGCCGAACAGGGCGGACAGCTCCATCCAGAGGAGCGCCCCCGGTCCGCCGGCCACCAGGGCCGTGGACACCCCCACGATGTTGCCGGTGCCGATGGTGGCCGCCAGGGCCGTCATCAGGGCGGAGAAAGGGGAGACCCCGCCCCGGCCCGCCTGCCGAGCCTCCCGCCCCAGGGCGGAGCGCAGGGCGAACCCCAGCCGCCGCCAGGAAAGAAACCGCATCCGGAGGGTCAAAAAGATGCCCGTCCCCAGCAGCAGGGCCAGGGTCCCCGGCCCCCAGAGCAGATTGTTCAGCCATTCCAGCATAGCGCGCCTCCTTTGTCCGTACACGCTATGCGCCGCCCGGCAAAAAAATCCCTGGGCCGGGGCGGGAGGGCAAAAAAACACCCCGCGCCGCATCGGCGCGGGGTGGCATCTATGGGAATCTCAGAGATTGATCTCCGGTTTCTCCTCGGAGGCGCCGGAGAGCAGGGGTTGCACCTGGGCCAGGAACGCGTCCACCTGTTCCGGGCAGCGGCCGATGTACAGCTTCGGGTCCAGCACGGCCTCCATCTCCGCCTCCGTCATGCCGAAAGCGGGCTCGGCGGCCAGACGGGAGAGCAGGTCACAGGACTCCCCCTCTTTCATGCGGGCGGTGGCGGCCATGGAGCAGGTGCGGATGATCTCGTGGAGCTCCTGGCGGTTGCCGCCCCGCTTGACCCCCTCCATCATCAGGTTCTCCGTGGCGATGAAGGGCAGGTATTCCCGGCAGGTCCGGTCCACGATCTTCTCGTTGACGTGGAGCCCGTCGGTGACATTTTGGGCCAGGCGCAGAATGGCGTCGGCGCAGAGGAAGCCCTCCGGCATGGAGATGCGGCGGTTGGCGGAGTCGTCCAGCGTCCGCTCCAGCCACTGGACGGAGGCGGTCATGGGCGCGTTCATGGCGTCTGCCATGAGATACCGGGCCAGGGAGCAGATCCGCTCGGACCGCATGGGGTTGCGCTTGTAGGCCATGGCGGAGGACCCGATCTGGTTCTTCTCGAAGGGCTCCTCCACCTGCCGGTCGTGCTGGAGCAGACGGATGTCGTTTGCCATCCGGTAGCAGCTCTGGGCGATGGCGGAGAGGACGTTCAGGATGCGGCTGTCCGCCTTCCGGGGATAGGTCTGCCCGCAGACCGGGAAGCACTGGTCAAAGCCGAACTCCGCGCTGATCTGCCGGTTCATCTCGTCGATCTTGGCGCCGTCCCCCTCGAACAGGTCCAGGAAGCTGGCCTCGGTGCCGGTGGTGCCCCGGCAGCCCAGGAACTTCATGTGGTCCAGCACAAAGTCCAGCTCCTCCAGGTCCGTCAGGAAGTCCTGCATCCAGAGGGTGGCCCGCTTGCCCACGGTCACCAGCTGGGCGGGCTGGTAGTGGGTATAGCCCAGGGTGGGGGTGGCCTTGTAGGTATCCGCGAATTTCGCCAGGTTCGCCAGCACCGCCAGTAGCTCCCCCCGGAGATACCGAAGGCCCTCCCGGTAGAGGATCAGGTCCGCGTTGTCGGTGACGTAGCAGCTGGTGGCCCCCAGGTGGATGATGCCGGCGGCGGAGGGGGCGGCCTTGCCGTAGGTGTAGACGTGGGCCATCACGTCGTGGCGGACCTCCTTC
>CAJFNE010000155.1 GCA_904393855.1 uncultured Oscillibacter sp.
GCGGAGAGACGCCGCTTGTGGGTCAGCTCTGCCAGGGGGTTGGTCTGGTCCATGAACTGGCTCAGGGGGCTGGAGCCGAAGAACTCCTTGATGGCGGCGGTGACGGGCCGGATATTGATGAGGCTCTGGGGGGTGACGATGTCCAGGTCCTGGATGGTCATCCGCTCCCGGATCACCCGCTCCATCCGGCTAAAGCCGATGCGGAACTGGTTTTGCAGCAGCTCGCCCACGCAGCGCAGGCGGCGGTTGCCCAGGTGGTCGATGTCATCCTTCACGCTGACGCCCCGGGCCAGGCCGTTCATATAGTTGATGGAGGTGAAGATGTCGTCCACGATAATGTGCTTGGGCACCAGGTCGTTCTTGTGGAGGCGGATCTGGTCCTTCAGCTCCTCGCCCTCGTACTGGCCCAGCAGCTCCTGGAGCACGTCGAAGCGGACCCGCTCCTTGATGCCGCACTCGGCCAGGGGGTCGAAGTCCACGTAATGCTGGAGGTCGCACATGCCGTTGGACATCACACGCAGCGGGCTTCCCTCCACGTCGATGGTCACATCGGAGACGCCCACCGTATCCAGCAGCCGGGCCTCCTCCTTGGTCAGCAGGTGCCCCTCGTCAAAGAGAATCTCGCCGGTGGCGGGGTCCGCCACCGGATACACCAGCTTATAGCCGGTGACCCGCTGCCACAGGGACAGCTTCTTATTGAACTTGTACCGGCCCACGGTGGACAGATCGTAGCGCCGGGGATCGAAGAACAGGTTGTGCATCAGGGTCTCGGAGGCCTCCACCGTGGGGGGCTCGCCGGGACGGAGGCGCCGGTAGATCTCCAGCATGGCGTCCTCGTAGTTCTTGCAGGGGTCCTTCTCCAGCGTGGTGACGATCCGGGGATCGTCGCCGAAGCGGTCCAGGATCTCCTGATCCGTCTTGAGGCCCAGGGCCCGGATCAGGCAGGTGATGGGGATCTTCCGGTTCTTGTCGATGCGGACCCAGAAGACCTCGTTGGCGTCGGTCTCATACTCCAGCCAGGCGCCCCGGTTGGGAATCACCGTGGAGGTGAGGATGGGCAGGTCGGTCTTGAGATCCAGCTCCTTGCCGTAGTACACGCCGGGGGAGCGGACGATCTGGGAGACCACCACACGCTCGGCGCCGTTGATCACAAAGGTGCCGGAGTGGGTCATGAGCGGGAAGTCGCCCATGAAGATCTCCTGCTCCTTGATCTCCTCGGTCTCCTTGTTGCGCAGGCGGACCTTCACCTTCAGCGGAGCGGCATAGGTAGCGTCCCGGGCCTTGCACTCCTCCACGTCGTACTTGGGGTCCTCGTCCATTTTATAGTCGATGAACGTCAGCTCCAGGTTGCCCTGGTAGTCCGTGATCGCGCCCACGTCGGCGAATACCTCCCGCAAGCCGGTGTCCAAAAACTCCTGGTAAGACGTCTTCTGGATTTCCAGAAGGTTCGGCATGGGGACAACCTCCTCATACCGGGCGAAGTTCTTACGAAGGGTCTTGCCGTAATACTTGTCTTTGGCCATCTCTCATTCACCTTTCTTCCGCCCTCGCCGCCCTGTCCGGCGGCGGAGGCGAATCTCTCCCGCAAGAAAATGATACGCCAGGACCCGTTGTTAAAAATCCTTCCGTACACTCTTGCATCGCCATAGGAAATGTGCTATCCTGTCCATAGGATCAGGGTGGGGGAATTTCCCCTTTTCCGTTATATAAGCGACTAATTTTACCATGGGAGTCCCTGTTTGTCAAGGGGCTTTTTGGTGTTATCGGGCATTTGCCCGTTTTTTTATGCTCCTACCGGCAAAGGAAGCTCTTTTCCCAAGGGAACATGCGCGGAAAACGCAGGACCCCGGCCTTGCGGCCGGGGTCCTGTTCTTCCCTGTTTGCTCAGTCGTACAGTTCCTCGTCATTATAGTCGTCATACTCGGAGTTAAACTTCTTGCTCAGGCGTTTCTTCATGCCGCAGCAGCCCACGGACAGATCGTGCCAGCCGCCGATCAGCAGGCAGACAACGGCGGCAAACGCCAGGCTGGCGCCGACGATCTTCATCACAAAACAGGCGGTCTTGCTCATGATACACTCCTCCTCATTGTGGATTGATGGAGCTATCATACACCATTCCGCGGGATTTTACAACTATTTTTCGCTTTTTTCGTAGGGGGTAAACGTCACCCGCTCCAGGCCGCTGGTCTCCAGCAGGGCAAAGTCCCCCTCGCCCCCCGCCGTGTAGCGGATCTGAAAGACCTCCCGCGCCGCGTCATAGACCACGGAGGCGGAGGCCGGTCCTCGGTCCTCGCGGCCCGGCAGGTCCGTCAGGTCGTGCTGTCCCCGCCAGATCCCGTCCTCCCGCCGCTGGTAGATGTAGGCCGCCTGGTGGCCGTCACCGCCGTAGGTGACGTTGCTCACCAGCTCCACGCCGCCGTCGCCGTCCAGGTCCACGGCGTAGTCCTCCGGCGCGCCCCACCCGAAGCTCTCGGCAATCCGCACCGCGGCGCCGTCCTCCACGGCGTAGTAGGTCCGGATGCTCCAGTCCTCCGCCGGGTCCCGGACCGCCAGCCCCTGCCGCTCCGTCAAACGGAAGCCGGAGGAGCCCAGGATGTCAGAAAACGCCTGGGCGCTGATCCGCTCCGCCGGGGCGGTCAGCGTGCGGATCACCGTCTCCCCGGCGTCAGTCACCAGTACCAAATCCAACGCGCCCTCCTCCGCGGCGCTGTCCCGCAGCGTCACCCGGCAGTCCGCGCAGTCCTCGGTCCAATACGCGGCCGTCCCGCAGCCGGTCAGCATCAGCAGCGCCCCAAGCCCCAGCAGCCATCCCCGTCTCATGGCACTCCCCCCTTGTCTGCTCCATTCTATTCCGCAGTTTGGGGGAAATGCCTGAGATTTCGCCGGTCTATCCCAGCAGGCCGGCGTCCCGCACATGTGCCACCCGGGCCTGGAGCTCCTCCAGGGTGCCGATGGTGCCGTCCTCCCGCCGCAGAGCCGTCTGCACCGCCGGCGGCAGGGTCTGAAAGTACTCATAGGCCGACAGCTCCTGGTCCAGCAGGTCCGTCAGGCAGAGATAGGGTTCCATGGAATCACCTCCGGCAGATAGTTTGTCCGGGATTCCTGGAGAAAGGAGACGTATTTTATGGAAATCCGGCAGATTTTGGAAAACAAATGGGACTACTTGCCCCTGCTGCTCCTGGGAGACGAGCAGGAGGACATGATCGCCCGGTATCTGGACCGGAGCGACCTGTTCGCCCTCTATGACGGCGGGACCCTCCGGACGGTCTGCGCCGTGACGGACGAGGGCGGCGGCGTGTTTGAGATCAAGAATCTGGCCACGGAGCCGGAGAGCCAGCGGCGGGGCTATGGAGCCGCTCTGGTGGCCTGGGTGGTCCGCCGCTGCCAGGATCGGGGCGGCCGACGGCTGCTGGTGGGCACCGGGGACAGCCCCCTGACTCTCCCCTTCTACCGCGCCTGCGGCTTCCGGGAGAGCCACCGGGTGCCGAACTTCTTCACGGATCACTATGACCACCCCATCTACGAGGCGGGGCAGCTGCTGACGGACATGGTGTACCTGTCCAGGGAGCTGTAAGCGCGCCCTGGTCTCCCCCATGGGGCGATACAAAAAACCGCACGCGATCGCGTGCGGTTTTGTCTCTTTCCGAGCCGTTATCCAAAATAGGAATGGGTACCCTGCTCGATCTGGAACTCCGTCACCACGTTCCCGGCATGGTCATAGGCAATGACCCAGGCCCGGCGGGCGGAGTCATAGGGCCACTCCGGGCGGATATCCTCCACCAGGAAGTACCGGCCCTCGTCCCGGGTAAGGAAGTCCTCCCCCTCCACGGGGAGGTTGACGGCCTCCTCCCAGGCTTCCGCTCCATCCACATAGTAGGCCCCCCGGACGCTGATCTCCACCCGGGCAATCTCCGGGTCGTCCACCCGGCCGAAGTAGCTGCAGACGGTCCCGTGGGCGCCGCCGTCCCGGTACATGGTCATCTCCCCGGCATGCAAGGGCTCCCCCGTGGCGCAGTCCAGGGTCCAGCCGAAGCCGCCCATCCAGCCGTAGAGGGTAAGATATGTGTCCGCGATGGTCACGGCGTTTTCACTGCCCCGCAGGTATACCAGGTGGGTCCGGTGGATCTCCGGCGTCCAGAGGCGGGCCAGGGTCTCCCCGTGGGGCGCGCCCTGGCGCTCCTCCACCTGGCGGATGGCCTGGACGGGCAGCAGGAAGCCGATCTGCATGAAGTGGTTCACCGCCAGCAGGGCGATCAAAAACACGGCGAACCGCCGCAGCACCATCCGCCGCCGGGAGTACACCCTCTCCCGCTTGGGGCTTTCCTTCCTGCTCATGGCTCCACCTCCGGCAGCGGGATCTCCACCGCCACGTGCTCTCCCAGCCGGTCATAGCGGAGGGTGA
>CAJFNE010000156.1 GCA_904393855.1 uncultured Oscillibacter sp.
GATCCGAACGCCCGTCAAGGCAAAAGCCTTTACCAAAAAATACGTCCGTTCCCGCTCTAGCATCCGTGCGGCCGACAGCAGCCGCAGGTACTCCGTCCGGGTCAGCTCCGGCTGGGGCTCCAGTTCCGCCTCCAGCTGCCCGGTCAGTTGGAGGTCCCGCCGGCCTAAGTACTCCAGCAGTCCGTTGGCAGCGGAGATATGGGTGTTCACCGTGGCCGGGGCATAGCCCTCCGTCAGCAGGTCTTGCCGCCAGGTCTCCAGGGTGTCCCGGTCAACCTCCTTGTCCGGGGGCAGATAGTCGTAGAATGTCTTCAGCTTGGCGGCGTAAAATCGCACGGTCTCCTCCCGGCGGCCCCGGCCGCTCAAGTCCTCCAAATAAGCCCGGATGGACATTTCGCTGACCGTTACGCCGGTTTTCTTCAGCGGCGCCTCCCATGGGTGCGCCGCGCCTGTTCCACGCATCTCTCAACCCCCTGTCAACGAAATCAATATTTCGCATACGTCCGCAGACAGAAACAGGCCGGGAGTGCGTGGAATAGGGGGAGAAATCCCCCTATCCAAACCGCTCTCCCGGCATCTTGGGGCGTAATGATGGCAGGCTGCGAAAATTTTTCCTTCTCGGCCTGGTTTTGTGTGCTCAAAATGGGGAACGCCCTTGCGCTTTCTGTGAAACCGTGCTATAATTTAGCCATTCTATGTAGGAAAAGGCTGGAAGCGTCCCAATTTTTCATGGCGAAATATTGATTTTGCCTATAACACCAGTCCCAGCCGGTCCAACTGCCTGGCGTGCTCCCTCCCGGAGGTCAGGAGATAGATGCGGGTGGTCTCGATGGACGAGTGGCCCAGCACGTCGGCCAGCCGGGCGATGTCCTTACAGACCTTATAAAACGTGGTTGCAAACAGGTGCCGCAGGTTGTGGGGAAACACCTTGGTAGACTCCACGCCGGCATACTGACACAGCCGTTTCAGCTCCGCCCAAATCTGGCGGCGGCTCATGGAGGTTCCGTTTCTGGTGAGGAAGATCTCACCGGAGACGGTTTTGTGTTTTCCGGCGTATTTCAGCAGCTTCCGGCAGAGCTTGTTGGGAATCAGGATGGTGCGGATCTTGCCTTTCAGGGCAATCTCCGCTCTCCCCCGCCGGGCGGCCTCCACGGTGAGATACCGCACCTCGCTGACCCGGATGCCGGTAGCGCAGATGGTCTCCATCAGCAGGGCCAGGCGGTCCTGGCCCCGCTCTCGAGCTGCCATGAGCAGCCGCTCGTACTCCGGACGGGTCAATTCCCGGCCCGCCTCCCGGAACAGGCGGCGCTGGATTTTCAGGAATTTCACCCGGCAGTCCTCCCGGCCCAGGAATCGCAGCAGGCTGTTGAGGGCCGCCAGCATGGCGTTGATGGTCACCGGGGCGTAGCCCTGGGAGTGTAGGTACTCCTTCCATCCGGCGGCCAGTTCCCGGGTGACCGGCCTGCCGTCCAGCCAACGGGCAAAGGCCTGGACATCCCGAAGATACTTCTCCACGGTGCCGGGGCTTCGCTCCTCCGTGTGCAGATAGGCCGCGTAGGCGGCGAGCTGGTTGCTGCTGATTGTCAATTCTGCCATCTTTTTACCTCCCGCAAAATTTCTCCTTATTCTATCTTGTCAGCGGAATCCTATGCACTGGGAAAAGCTTCAGTGATCGCACAAATCTTCTGCAATCGGGCCAATTTCTCCTGTTCTGGCGGGGGAAATGGGGGGGTGGGCGCGGAGAATGGGTGTGTGAAGTCCTTTTTTCAAAAAGGCCCTTGACTCCCCCGCGCATTCATGACATCACAGCAGTAAACTGACATATCATGATTATGGAATGGAGGACGCCTATGTCGGAACAAATGGAGTGGAGAGCGGTCTATGATCTCTGGAAGATCGGTTGTTACGATTTCCCCAATCCCCGACTGCCCCCGTATCCGTTGAAACCGTGCCGGTCAAATACGAGCGGGACGGTCAGTACATCTATGGATACGACTGGCTGGAAGATGCGGAGGCACAGGCGAGAAAACACTTGATTGAACAAGACCCCACGGAGTTCCTGTACTTTACATCCCCCACCAACAAGGGAACCACCCAGACCGCCGAGATGCTGGTGGAGGCCCAGAACGAGGAGGAGCTTGCCGCCATCTGGATCGCCGCCACGGCCAGGGAGCTGTCGGATCGCCGGAGCGGAAATGGCTTGCGACGCTATGCAAACATGCTCTACATCGCCGCATGTGATTTCTTGCAGCCTCGGTACTACCTGTGGCATCACGCCATGCGGCGGCTGGTACCGGAAATCCTGATCCCCTCCTCCGTTCTGGAGAGTATGGTCTGCAAGGACCCGGAGCCGGTGATCGGCGTCATTCAGATGAACACGGTCCTGCTGAAAAGTACCTGGCGCATTCTGCGGTACTCCTCCCTGGAGGAGGGAGAAAGGCCAGAGTCTCACCAGTCCAGTAGGAAGAGCGGCCCCGCTGCCGCGGAGAGCGGCGGCACAGTTTGAGAAACGCCGCTGTGCCGGGACGCTTCCGCCTCAGCGGCATTTTGGCAAAAACACGGCCACCAGGCGCGAAAAAGCCCCATCCGTTTTCGGATGGGGCTTTTGCTGCCGTAGACACAAAAGCGCCAGCTTTCCCGCAAGGGAAAGCCGGCGCAAAGTCTGCCGTAAAGCTGAAAAATCCTGTTCCCACGCATAGACACGGGCCCCACGGGTCATCGGAGCATCCACCGCCTATCCGCGGCTCCGGTCCCGGTCTGGCAGGAAGCAGAGGTACCCCGCCGCCCGGCTGGCATTCAGGTCGATGAGCCGCTGATTGGAGCTGCCCCGGAACCGGAGGGTCAGGTCCTTCAGCTCCTCCACGAACCGGCCGTCCACCAGCACGTCCAGCAGGGACAGCATCTCGTCTGTCACCTCGCACCGGGGGTGGGAGCCGGCGGTGGTCAGCTCCTCGTAGGTAAAGCCGGAAAAGCTCCAGATGGTCTTGTCCGGATAGGTCCGCCGGACTCGGCGAAGAAAGGGCACCAGGGCCCGCTGATTCTCCGGCTCAAAGGGCTCGCCCCCCAGCAGGGTCAATCCGTTGATGTAGCTGGGAGAAAGCAAGGAGAGCAGATACTCCTCCGTCTCGGCGGTAAAGGGCTGACCGTAGGTGAAATCCCAGGTCTGGGGCTGAAAGCAGTCCCTGCAGCGGTTGGTGCAGCCGGAGACGAACAAGGTGACTCGTACCCCCTCCCCATTGGCGATGTCGCAGTTTTTGATCTCGCCGTAGTACATAAGCCCTCCTGCTATTCCCCAAAATGGGCGCCCGCAGGCGCCCATTTGAGTTTAATCGTTTTTCCCGGGGACATGCGCCTCGGGAAAAACACCTCTCGGCCTGCAAGTGTGCGAGCGCAGCGAGTGCACGCGGCAGGCCGCCTGACTCCCTCAAAAGGCTTTGCCTTTTGAATCCGTGCCCAGGCAGGACATGCGCCTGCACGGCACACCACTGCCTGCCCGAGCGCGGGCAACCGCCCGCTCCGTGAGCGGGCGAGGGGGGCGCTGTGCCGCTCAGCGGCGCGGCCCTTGCGTATCCAGGGGGGCAGCGCCCTCCTAGAGTGTTTATTATAGGTGCAGCACCCGGTCCCGGATCTCCTGGGTCCGGCCCTGGTTCCAGAACTGGGTCCCGATATATCCGCAGGTCCGGCGGGCCACATTCATCTTGTCCTGGTCGGTATTGCCGCACTGGGGGCACTTCCAGATCAGCTTGCCGTTCTCCTCCACGATCTGGATCTCACCGTCCCAGCCGCAGACCTGACAGTAGTCGGACTTGGTGTTCAGCTCCGCGTAGATGATGTTGTCATAGATGAACTTCATCACCTGGAGCACCGCCTCCAGGTTGTTCTGCATGTCCGGCACCTCCACGTAGCTGATGGCGCCGCCGGGGGACAGGGCCTGGAACTGGGACTCGAACTTCAGCTTGTCAAAGGCGTTGATATCCTCCGTCACATGGACGTGGTAGCTGTTGGTAATATAGCTCTTATCCGTGACGCCCTCGATGATGCCGAACCGGCGCTGGAGACACTTGGCGAACTTGTAGGTGGTGGACTCCAGGGGCGTACCATAGAGGGAGAAATCAATATCGCTCTCGGCCTTCCACTCCTTGCAGGCGTCGTTCATGTGCTGCATCACCTGCAAAGCAAAGGGGGTGGCAGAGGGGTCCGTGTGGCTCTTGCCGGTCATGTATTTCACGCACTCGTAGAGGCCGGCATAACCCAGGGAGATGGTGGAGTAGCCGTGGTAGAGCAGCTCGTCGATGGTCTCCCCCTTTTTCAGCCGGGCGCAGGCGCCGTACTGCCACAGGATGGGGGCCACGTCGGAGAGGGTGCCCTTCAGCCGGTTGTGGCGGCACATGAGGGCCCGG
>CAJFNE010000157.1 GCA_904393855.1 uncultured Oscillibacter sp.
CGGCGGAATGGCATTCCAGGCGTGGAGCCAGGTGTCGTTCAAGCACTCCTCCGCGTCCTGGGGGCTGCGCAGCAGCTGCTCCGCCAGGCGCAGCAGCCGGACGCCGTACCGCGCCTGGGCCGCCGGAATCGCCCCGTCGTCCCGGGCCCAGAACAGCTCCACGATCTCCTGGTCCTCCACTTCCCTCACCTCCCGCTCTCACCTATCAAGACGGAAAGCCTTCGCCGCTGGTTACAGGATAGCACAAAAAGGCCGAAAAAAGGGAGCCTGTTGTGGAACAGGCTCCCTCATTTTCTGTCCGTGCGGTCCAGGCCGCAGTCCGCCGGGACCGCTTTCGCCGATCAGGTCTCCGCCTTCTCAATGGATACGGCCACCGGCGCCGGGTCCTCGCTGCCCAGCTGTCCGGTGTAGGACACCGTAACCCGGTCGCCCTCCTCCAGGCTGCTGGAATCCACGTCCTCGCCGAAGTCGAATACCATGTACTCCCCGTCGTCCGTCAGCAGCACGAGGTAATCGTCCAGCCGGTTCACCACGCCGCTGATCGCGGCGGTCTCCTCCGCGTCCGCGCCGGTATCCGTGCCGGTATCGGAGGTGCTGTCCGTGCCGGTGCCGGAGGTATCCTCCGCCCCGCTGACCGCGCCGCTTCCCGTGGTGTCGTCCGTTCCGGAGACATTCCCGGTCCCGGAGCTGCAGGCCGCCAACGTCAGCAGCATCAGCGCCGCCAATACTCCAGAGATCATTCGTTTCATGTGTCTTCCATCCTTTTGTCAGATTCGCGCGGGAGATTCGCTCCTCATCGCGTATCCCTATACATACCGGAATCGGGCGAAAAAATCTGTAAGAAATTATCAACATTTTGCAAACAGTCTGTGAACTCTGCCCCAGGCGCCCGGCGGGACGGAGCGGCCCACCGGTCAGGTCAGGGGAATCTCCGTCTCACCGATGCGGAGGGCCGCCGCCTGGCTCAGGTCCACCGGCACCGGCCAGTACCAGACGCTGCTCCACTCAGTGTATGCCTCGTCCCGGAAGCGGCTGGCGCCGTTTCCCACCTCGATCTCCGCACCGTCCTCCAGTACCAGAACCGGACACACATCATACATCTGATCCTCTCGGGACTGGACATAGGTAATGTCCGTCGCCGTGATCTCCACGTCCCAGAAGGTCACCGTTTTGTTCGCCCCGCCTTCCGTACTGCGGGCATCCGCCTGAACCTGTCCCGGGATCTGTATCGCGTCCAGCGCCTGGGGCTCCAGGTCAAATTGCAGCGTCCAGCTCCCCTCTGTCAGAAGCAAATCCTCGTCCTCCGGGTCTGTCATATCATTGCAGACCACGTTCTCCAACAGGAGTGTTACCTGCCGGTGCGTGTCCGTCAGGGAGCTCAATCCCGCCAGGTCGATCTCGAATCGGACCAGGACCATCAGCGTCCCATCGCTGCTCACCTTAGAGTAGGGGTAATCAAAACCATATCCGCCGGGCGTATTGTGCTGCTGCTCCGGGTCCGGGTCCATCGTCAGGTCGATGCCGTCAAAATGATACCGCAGGTCCTCATTCTCGCCGTATGCTCCACTGACATGCAGCATCATCCACATGGAGCTGTTTCCCACCGTGATGGAATCCAGCGTCACCGTGACCCCGTTCTGCGTATCGCTGACCCCCACCTCCTGCGTCAGGCTGTCAATCAGGGCCAGCTGCTCCTGGCTGATGTCCGTCTCGGTTCTCTCCTGCCATTCCACAGCAAACCAGTCCCGCAGCGTCCGGGGCATGCCCACGGCCGCCAGGGTGGTGCCCGTCAGGGCCAGCACCAGCACCGCCGCCACCAGGATTCCCCGGGAAATCCGCCGCTTATGGGAAACTCCCCGCTCTTGCTTCGTCATCTGGAATACCTCCTCCCGCAGCCGTTCGGAGGCGTGAATCCTGTCAAAGGTCTCCCGATATTGCTCGTACATGGCTCATTCCTCCATCAAACTGCCTCTCAATTTCTCTCTGGCCCGGGCCAGCCGGGTCTGGACGGTGGAGGGCTTCAGACCCAGCAGCTCCCCCACCTCCGCCACGCTGTATCCCTCGTAGTAGTAGAGGTACAGCGGCAGGCGGTACTTGGCCGGCAGGGCCATGACCTCCTGATAGAGACGCTGATGCTCCCCGTCCGCGAAGGCCGGCTCCCGGCACTCCTCCAGGGACACGGTCCGGCGCCGCCAGAAGCCGCGGGAGACGTCCCGGCAGACGTTCAGCGTCACCCGGACCAGCCAGTAGCGCAGGTGGTCGTCGTCCGCGAAATCCCCGTCCGACTGCCACAGCCGCAGCATCACCGTCTGGGCGGCGTCCTCCGCGTCGGCGGGCACCCGGAAGTAGTTCAGGGCGATCCGGTACACCATATCCAGATGCCGCTCCGCCGCGGCCGTAAACTCTCGCTCCGTCATCATCCGTCTCCTTGAAAAGCTTTTCAACCGTAAAACGCAGCCGACCGTGGAAATATCTCATAGCGTGACGGGAGATTTCAAAAAAATTCCCCGTCCGATGGACGGGGAATTTCACATGCCTATGGTGGGGGTGGATTACTTCAGCTCCACCTTGCCGCCGGCCTCCTCGATCTGCTTCTTCAGAGCCTCGGCGTCGTCCTTGGACACAGCCTCCTTCAGGGTGGAGGGAGCGCCCTCGACGGTGGCCTTGGCCTCGGCCAGGCCCTGGCCGGTGATCTCGCGGACAACCTTGATGACCTTGATCTTGGCAGCGGCGTCGAAGCCGGTCAGGACCACGTCGAAATCGGTCTTCTCCTCAGCAGCGGGAGCGGCAGCGCCAGCGGCGGGAGCGGCCATAGCAGCGGCGGAAACACCGAACTCCTCCTCCAGAGCGTGCACCAGCTCGCTCAGCTCCAGAACGGTCAGAGCCTTGATCTCTTCGATCATAGCGGTAACTTTCTCAGACATGATATTTGCCTCCTAATTGTAAATTTTTAGTTTTTGATGGGGTGCCGTCCGGAATTACTCGGCGGCGGGAGCGGCTTCCTCAGCGGGAGCCTCGGCAGGAGCGGCCTCCTCGGCGGGGGCAGCCTCCTCAGCGGCGGCCACGGGCTCGCCGCCCTTCTCGGCGATCTGCTTCAGGACAACAGCCAGGCCGGTAATGGGAGCCAGCATGGTGCCCAGGACCTGTGCCTGCAGGACCGGCAGAGCGGGGATCGCAGCCAGGGAGTTGATGGTAGCCAGGTCCACGGGCTTGCCGTCCATGAAGCCGCCCTTGATCTCGAAGCGGTCGTTCAGCTTCTTGGCGTAGTCGGCCATGACGCGGGCGGGGGCCACGGGGTCCGTACCCAGAGCCAGGGACGTGGTTCCGTTCAGCAGACCGTCCAGCTCGCTGAGTCCCGTGTTGTTGAAGGCAAAGCGCAGCAGGGTGTTCTTGACAACGGCGTAATCCACGTCGTTCTCCCGGCAGTCCCGGCGCAGCGCGGTGTCCTCCTCCACATTGATGCCCTTGTAGTCGACGATGACGCCGGCGGTGGCATTCTGGATCTTCTCAGTCAGCTGGGCCACGATGGCCTGCTTCTCGGATAAGACCTTTGCGTTAGGCATGTTTGGTTTCACCTCCATAGGATTCGTCGGTGCGTTCAAAAAGGAACCGTCCTGATGTCCGCAAAGACACCAGGACGGATAGCAAACTGCATTTGCCGCCCTCGGCAGGACTTACGAGGTTCCCCTCACCTGCTGTCTTTGGAACGCATCTGGTATTATATTTAAATTCTGACAAAATGTCAAGATTTAAATACGATTTTTCCCAATTTCCTGCGGTCTCGCAACCGCAAAGGAAAGGGGTCAGGGAAAACCTGCGGTTTTCCCGGTTGATCCGCTCGGCGGATCAAGAAAATGGAATCATTTTCGGCAGGACATGCGCCTACCGAAAATTCCTCGCCCCAGCCGCCGGGGGCGGCGTCCCCAGTGACCGCATCGGGAATCCCTACAAAAGCACAGCTTTTGTGGGGAACGGAGAAACAAACGGAGCGGGGTTCGCTTTCTCTGCAGGGGAAAGCGAATGAAGCGCAGTTTGTTTCGACGCGGGGGTGGGGGAGGTCGAGGGGAAACAGCCGAAACGCCGCCAGCGGCGGAAAAAGTGAGGCTGTTTCGAAGCAGCGGCGCGATTGGCGGCCCAAACAGGGCCGGGAATCGCAGGGCCGCAACGGTGTCAGCCTGCTCCCCCTCGAAGCCCTTACACCAGCTTCGAGGTATTGAACTTCACGCCGGGGCCCATGGTGGACGCGGCGACGCAGCTCTTGATATACTGGCCCTTGGCGGCGGCGGGCTTGGCCTTGACGATGGCGCCGATCAGGGCGTCATAGTTCTCGGTCAGCTTCTCGGGGCCGAAGGACACCTTGCCGATGGGGCAGTGGATGATGTTGGTCTTGTCCAG
>CAJFNE010000158.1 GCA_904393855.1 uncultured Oscillibacter sp.
TGCTTTCTTTCCTTCACGTTGTTTAATTTACAAGGTACACGCCTCAACCGGCGGAATGCTATTATAACAGGTCTGCCCTCATTTGTCAACCACTTTTTCCTCCCGATCCCTCGGAAGTCCCGCGGCCCATCCGGCCCCTGTCAGACAGCTTTGTTAGATTACCAAATTCTTCGCCGTTTGTCAACCCCTTGCGGGAAAGTTTTTTCACTTTTTTTAATGGCCGCTATTTTGCGGACTTATCATGCACTGGGAGTCAGAAAAAGGGCTGTGCAAATTCCGCTCCCAGTGCTATAATGCTACCCGGAAGCCATTTTATACATTTTTCTGATTCTTTTATAATAGGAGGGGAGCTTTCTGCTGATCCATCGTATGTCGGCCGTCTTTGGGAAGCTTCAGGGGCGGACGCTGGAGCTGGGGGACGGCTTGAATATTCTGCAAGCCCCTAACGAGTCCGGGAAGTCCACCTGGTGCGCTTTCCTGCTGGCGATGCTCTACGGCATCAACAGCCGGGAGCGGGAGCGGGCCGGCTTTATCCCAGACAAAACCCGCTACGCCCCCTGGTCCGGCGCCGCCATGAGCGGGCGGCTGGACTGCCAGACAGACGGCCAGGAACTGACCATCACCCGCTCCACCCGGCGGCAGACCACACCGCTGGGGGACTTTCAGGCCGTCTATGCCGGCACCGGCGACAGCGTGCCGGACCTGACGGGTCCGACCTGCGGGGAAAGCCTGCTGGGTGTCAGCCGGGAGGTCTTTGAGCGCAGCGCCTTCATCCGGCAGGCGGGCCTGCCCCTCAGCCAGGACGCAGGGCTGGAGCGGCGCATTGCCTCTTTGATCTCCTCCGGCGAGGAGGACACCTCCTATTCCGAGGCCGCCGAGATTTTAAAAAAGCAGCTGAACCGCCGCCGCCACAACAAGACCGGCCAGCTGCCCGCCCTGGAGGGAGAGCTGCAGGAGACGGAGCGTCAGCTGACGGAGTCCGGCCGGCTGGCGGAGCAGCTGCAGGAGGCCCGCTCCCAGACAGAGGCCCTGACCGCCCGTGAGACCGCATTGGCCGCGGAGCTGACACAGCATGACCGCTGGGAGTTCCAGCAGCGGCGGCAGGCCCTGGAGTCCGCGGAATCCGACGCCCGGCAGGCGGAACAGCGAGCCGCCGATCTGCGCCGGCGAGTTGAGGAGGAGCGTATCCCGGAAAACGACACCATCGGCCGCCTGCGGGGCGCCATCGTCAACCTGGACACCACCCGCAGGGCGGTGGAGAAGGCCCGGGCGGAGCGGGACGATGCGCTGAAAGCCCTGCTGCGGGCAGAGGCCGCCGTGAATGAGAGCCCCTTTGCCGGGCAGACGGCGGAGAGTGCCCGGCGGGATGTTTCCCAGCCGCCCGCCTCCGTTCGCTGGAACATCTGGCCCGGGGTCCTGTCCATGCTCCTGGGCTTCCCCTTCTCCTTTGCAGTCTTCTACGGAATCGCGGTGACCACCCACAGCCAGCTTCTGAGCGCGCTGGTTCTGGCGGTGCTCCTGCTGCTCTTTGCTGGTCTCGCCGTTCTGCTGTGCAGGCGGGCCATCCGGGACGCCCGGGACGCCGCGCTGCGCAAGCGTTTCGGCACCTCGGACTCGGACGCGATTGCCGCCCTAGCGGATACCTATGTCAAACTGTTAGAGGCCCGGGACGCCGCCCAGGCGGAGGCCGACCGGCGCTCCGCCGCCGCGGATACTTTATATAATAATCTCACCGCCAACGAGCAGGCTCTGCTGCTGGAGGTGCGCCGCTTCGCCCCCGCCGCCTTTGACCTCTCCGCCGCGGATCAGCTGCTGCGCTCCTGCGCCGTCCGGCGGAAAGAACTGACAGAGGCGGAGGCCGCCGCCCGGCAGGCCCGAATGCGGGCGGACCTGCTGTCCCAGCAAACGCCCGCCCAGAAACAGGGCGGCGAAATCCTGGAGCCTCCCGCCCGGAGCCGGGACGCCGTGGAGACGGACCTGGCCCGGGTCCGGGCCGCCCTGGCCGCCGCGCAGTCCCAGGCGGACCAGGTAACCGGCCAATTGCGCGCCATCGGCGACCCGGTGGTGCTGGAGTCCTCCGCCGCGCTGCTGCGAAAGGAGATCGCCGGCCTGGAGGCGGAGTACGCCGCCCTGCAGCTGGCCCGGGAGGCCCTGGACGATGCCAACACGACCCTGCAGAGCCGCTTCTCCCCCGCCCTGGGCCGGCGGACCGCCGAGATCTTCCAGGAGCTGACCGGCGGGCGCTATACCGGCGTGGTGCTGGACCGCTCCCTCCGCCTCTCCGCGGAGCCGGCGGGGGACACCCTGTACCGGGACGCGGCACTGCTCTCCGCCGGCACCGCCGACCAGCTGTACCTGGCGGCGCGGCTGGCCATCTGCGACCTGGTGCTGCCCCGGGAGAAGCAGGTGCCCCTGATCCTGGACGACGCCCTGGCCAATTTTGACGACGCCCGCTGCGCCGCCGCCCTGCGGTGGCTGCGGCGTGAGGCGGAGCGGCGCCAGATCCTGCTCTTCACCTGCCACAGCCGGGAGGCCGATTTCTTCGCCGGGGACGAGGGAGTCTCCATTCAGCAGTTGACGGACGCGGTTTAACGCGCTAAGATAGAACCAGCAAAACCGCCTGCTGAGGGAGCAGGCACCCCTGGAAAATACCCGCGTGAGCGGAGGAAAAGGAGATTATCATTACCATGAGCGAATGCACCCACGAGTGCTCCACCTGCGGCGAGAGCTGCAGCGAGCGGCAGGAACCCCAGACCCTCTTGAAGGAGCACAATCCCGCCGCCCGGGTGGGCAAGGTCTACGGTGTGGTGTCCGGCAAGGGCGGCGTGGGCAAGTCCATGACCACCTGCCAGCTGGCGGTCACCATGCGCCGCCGGGGCTATGAGGTGGGCGTCCTGGACGCCGACGTCACCGGCCCCTCCATCCCCAAGGCCTTCGGCCTCCACGAGCAGGCCACCGGCAGCGACGCCGGCATGAACCCTGTCCTCACCCGCAGCGGCATCCAGGTGATGTCCACGAACCTGCTGCTGGCCAACGAGACGGACCCGGTCATCTGGCGGGGTCCCATCATCTCCGGCGTGGTCCAGCAGTTCTGGACGGACGTCCTCTGGAACTGCGACTACCTGTTCGTGGATATGCCGCCGGGCACCGGCGACGTGTCCCTCTCCGTGTTCCAGTCCATCCCGCTGGACGGCATCATCATCGTGGCCTCCCCCCAGGATCTGGTGAGCATGGTGGTGGAGAAGGCCGTGAAGATGGCGGAGATGATGGAGGTCCCCATCCTGGGCGTGGTGGAGAACATGAGCTACGTCACCTGCCCGGACTGCGGCCGGAAGATCCATCTCTTCGGTCAGGGCAAGACCGCCGAGGCCGCGGCGCGCCACAACCTGCCGCTGCTGGCGGAGATGCCCGTGGACCCGGAGCTGGCCGCCCTGGTGGACGCCGGGGAGATCGAGTCCTTCCGGGGCGCCTGGCTGGACGCCGCCGCCGACAAGCTGGAGGGCAAGTAACCCGAGACCGCCGCGCCGCATACAGACGGCGCGGCGGTTTTTGTCGAATTTACCAGTCCGCTCCCGGCGCACAAATCCGCGAAGCGGCTCTTTTTGTGGGGAAAAACAGTTGCAAAACCGCCGGGAATTCGAGATAATAGAAGCACCATTTCTGCAGCCGCATGAAACCGGAATCAACAGATAGGGAGGGAGTTTTTCATGCAGGAGCTGAAAGACCGCATCGTGAAAGAGGGCAAGGTGCTGCCCGGCAACATCATCAAGGTGGACGGCTTTTTGAACCACCGCATCGACACGGAGCTGATGGATCACATCGCCGAGGAATTTGGGAAGTTCTTCAACATGGACGATGTCTCCGTGATCCTCACCGCCGAGGCCAGCGGCATCGCCCTGTCCGCCATCGTGGCCCGCCACTTCCACAAGCCCATGATCTTCGCCAAGAAGGCCAAGAGCGACAACATCGAGGGCGGCCTCTACCAGAGCGACATCTATTCCTATACCTATAAAAAGAGGGTCACCCTGCTGGTGGCCAAGGACTGGCTCTCCGCGGACGACCGGGTCCTGATCATCGACGACTTCATGGCCAACGGCGAGGCCATGCGGGGATTGTGCGAGATCGTGGAGCACGCCGGGGCCACGCTGGTCGGCATCGGCTGCGCCGTGGAGAAGGGCTTCCAGGGGGGCGGCGACCGCCTCCGGGCCGCCGGGGTGAACCTGAAATCCCTGGCCATCATCGAATCCGCCGAGCCCGGCAACATCGTCTTCCGGGACGAGGACTGATTTTCCCCGTTCTCCGCAACGCCTCTGCCCCTTTTGTCGTCTGTATCAATGAGAGGCGGCGCACCGCCGCCTGTGATCGGATGAA
>CAJFNE010000159.1 GCA_904393855.1 uncultured Oscillibacter sp.
CACTGGCGGAATGACCAGAACTGGCCGGAGCGGGAGGAAGTGGAGTCCCTGGCGGAAGAGTACGATGTGGACATCACCTCCTGGACCCAGGCGGACGCCGCCACCCTGGCCGGGGACGGGTATGTGCAGGTGGAGCGGGACAACGGGGCCCTGGGCACCACTTACACCGATGAGTACCGGGAGATCGCCTCCGGCGCCACCTTCTTCTCCGAGAGCGCCTGGAACGCCCTCACCGGCCAGAACATCGACCTGGCCCCCGGCACCTGCGCCAACGTGCTGGACGACGACGGCGGCAGCGACTACCTCTCCGGCGGCGACGTGACTCTGGTCACCAACACGGTCACCGGCGCGCGCCTGCCCGTCACGCCGGCGGAGCCCCTGTGCTTCACCATGCTGTTGGGCAGCTACGTGCTGGACGACGCTGATTATGAGACCCTCACCGCCGGCCTCACCGACCTCTGGCGGGAGACCTGGGTGTTCTTCAATGTGGCGGATGTGAAATCCAGCTACCCCTTTGCCGACGCCCTGTTCAACCTGCTCGTGGACCGCTCCGGCCCGGAGATCGAGGTGTTCGACGCCTGGGACCCGGTGATCCGGGAGCTGGAGATCGCGGAGAAGGGCAGCTACGACTACGACAGCGAGGAGTACCTGACAGCGAACAGCCTGGCCGTCATCGACTATGACCAGCGGGACACCTCCGACTTCCGCAATTACTGGCTGTACATGCCCCAGTTCCGGGTGCTGGACCAGAACGACTTCATCACCACCATGGCAGTGTTTTTGGTGCTGTTCATCTTCATCGCCCTCATCTGCTTCGCCGCCGTCATCGTCATCGCCTTCACCCGGTGCATGACCATCGCGCTCACCAACGCCAGGGTGTACGACGACCTGCGGCACCTGGGGGCGCCGAACCGTTATCTGTTCCGGTCTGTGAAGGGGCAGGTGTCCAAGGTGTTCCTGGTGCCCGCCATCGTGGGCACCACGGTGATCGCCGCCTTTTATCTCATGATCATGTACTTCAACGACAACCGCTTCACCCCCGGCGAGTTCGCGGGCATGGCCGCCTGCGCCGCCGTGATCGCCGCGGCGTCGGCGGTACTCTACGGGGTCTACCGCCTCACCCGCCGCAGCGTCTGCCGCCAACTGGGCATCACATGAACCGGCGGCACAGAGCTGCCGCCGGGTGGATGCAGGTCTCATTCTGCCTCCCAGCCCTCACGGGCTGACACGGCTCTTCGGCACAAGGCCCCTGAAATCCAAAGGTTTCAGGGGCCTCCTGTCCGTATTTTCCTCAGAGGGCAAGCCTCTCCTGGTTGGGGACGGTCCTCTTCCCGCCCGCAGGTGCGCCGGGAGAGCCGCTGTACCCCTTGCCAGTACCGCGTGATCGCGGCTGGGCTTTTCCAGCGTCTGCCTGTGCCGAAACTTTTTTCGCATCCATCATGCCCTGAAACACGATCGATCCCTCCCGCTTTTGGGCTGATTGGGGAACCATTTCTCCCGTTTGCGCGGTCTTTCCCGCTCTCTCAAAGCACGTTCCATGGATAAACCGCTTGACAACAGGAAAACCATCGTGTATGATAAGACAAATTCAATCACCAAACCGTTGAAGCGGAGATAACGTCAGGTATGCCTTCACAGAGAGCCCGCGGCGCTGAGAGTCGGGTGAGAAACAGCTTGGCAAATGGACCGCCGAGGGCGCGGGGAAAGGCCGTGTACGCCGAGTATTCCGCGACGTGTGGGCATACGTCAGTTGCCGGGGGTATGTTGGTACTCCGCTAAGGGCACGGCAGTGAGCAGCCGTGAAGCAAGGTGGCACCGCGAGCGTATATACGCCCGTCCTTGACAGAAATTGTCAGGGACGGGCGTTTTTTTGTTTCGTCCCGGAAAAGGAGGTTCTCTCATGTATTCCCCAGCCTTAAAGGAGGCTCGGACCCTAGCTGCCGGCGATTACCGGGAGATCCCGGTGACGCGGGAGCTGCTCTCCGACTTCCTCACCCCCATCCAGGCTCTGCGGATCCTCCGGGCACAGGATAACCACTGCTTTCTTCTGGAGTCCGCCGCGGACAGCGAGGGCTGGGGCCGCTGGTCCTTCCTGGGGTTTGAGCCCGAGCTGGAGATCACGGCCAAGGACGGGGTGGTGCAGTTCCGGGACGGCGCGCAGCACTCCACCCGCATCCAGCCCCCGGGCGAGGCCCTGCGTCAGCTCCTGGCGGAGCACAAAAGCCCCCGCATCCCCGGCCTGCCCCCCTTCACCGGCGGCCTGGTGGGATATTTCTCCTACGACTACATGAAGTACGCCGAGCCCTCCCTCCGCCTGACAGGCGCGGATCAAGAGAAGTTCAAGGACATGGACTTGATGCTCTTCCGCAGCGTCATCGCCTTTGACAACTTCCGGCAAAAGCTCATTCTCATCACCAACGCGGACACCGCCGATCTGGATAATTCCTATCCCGCCGCCTGCCAGCAGCTGGACCGGATGGCGGAACTGCTCCGCCACGGCGTCCCAGCGCCCCGGCGGCCGGCCCGGCTCACCACGCCGGTGGAGCCCCTGTTCAGCCAGGAGCAGTACTGCTCCATGGTGGAGACTGCCAAGCACCACATCCGGGAGGGGGACATCTTCCAGGTGGTGCTCTCCAACCGGCTGGAGGCGGGGTTTGAGGGCTCCCTGCTGGACGTGTACCGGGTGCTGCGGACTATCAACCCCTCCCCCTACCTGTTCTACTTCACCAGCGACGACATGGAACTGGCCGGGGCGTCCCCCGAGACATTGGTGAAGCTGGAGGGCGGTGTGCTCCACACCTTCCCCCTGGCGGGCACCCGGCCCAGAGGCGCCACGCCTTCGGAGGACAGAGCCCTGGAAGAGGCTCTGCTCTCCGACGAAAAGGAGTTCTCCGAGCACAACATGCTGGTGGACCTGGGCCGCAACGACATCGGGAAGATCAGCCGCTTCGGCACCGTGCAGGTGGAGAAGTATTTGTCCGTCGAGCGCTTCTCCCACGTCATGCACATCGGCTCCACCATCCGGGGGGAGCTGCGGGAGGACTGCGACGCGGTGGACGCCATCGACGCCATCCTCCCGGCGGGCACCCTGTCCGGGGCCCCGAAGCTGCGGGCGGCGGAGATCATCGACCAGCTGGAGAATAACAAGCGGGGCGTCTACGGCGGGGCCATCGGCTACCTGGACTTCACCGGCAACCTGGACACCTGCATCGCCATCCGCCTGGCCTTCGCCAAAAACGGGAAGGTGTTCATCCGCTCCGGGGCGGGCATCGTGGCCGACTCGGTGCCGGAGAAGGAGTATCAGGAGTGCATCAACAAGGCCCAGGCCGTGGTCCGGGCCCTGGAGCTGGCTCAGAAAGAGAGGGACCTATGATTCTGCTCATCGACAATTACGACAGCTTCTCCTACAACCTGTACCAGCTGGTGGGGAGCCTCAGCCCGGACATCCGGGTGGTGCGCAATGACCAGGTGACGGTGGCAGACATCCGCCAGCTGCACCCCAGCCACCTGATCCTCTCCCCCGGCCCCGGCCGGCCGGCGGACGCGGGGGTATGCGAGGCCGCGGCGCGGGAGCTGGCGGGTGAGGTTCCCATCCTGGGGGTGTGCCTGGGGCACCAGGCCATCTGTGAGGCCTTCGGGGGCGTGGTGTCCTATGCAAAAGAACTCATGCACGGCAAGCCCTCCCAGGTGGCGCTGGATTTGAGCTGTCCCCTGTTCCGGGGGCTGCCGGCTACCATCCAGGCGGCCCGGTATCACTCCCTGGCGGCGGTGGAGGACACCCTGCCGGACTGTCTGGCCGTCACCGCCCGCACCGATGACGGGGAGGTCATGGCGGTGCAATACAAGGGCCGCCCGGTGTACGGACTGCAGTTCCACCCGGAGTCCATCCTCACGCCCATGGGCGGTCAAATCTTGAAAAATTTCTTGGAGGGATGAGCTATGATCAAGGAAGCCATTGTGAAGATCGTCAACAAGGAGGACCTGACCTACGACGAGGCTTACGCCGTCATGAACGAGATCATGAGCGGCCGGACCACCCCCACCCAGAACGCCGCCTTCCTGGCAGCCCTCTCCACCAAGAGCGCCCGGGCGGAGACCACCGACGAGATCGCCGGCTGCGCCGCCGCCATGCGGGCCCATGCCACCCAGGTGGACACGGGCATGGAGGTCTTTGAGATCGTGGGCACCGGCGGCGACAACGCCCACAGCTTCAACATCTCCACCACCTCCGGCCTGGTGGCGGCGGCGGGGGGCGTGAAGGTGGCCAAGCACGGCAACCGGGCGGCCTCCTCCCAGTGCGGCACGGCGGACTGCCTGGAGGCCCTGGGGGTGAACATCCAG